>JAFRVM010000276.1 GCA_017438505.1 Clostridia bacterium
CCGTTATGCTGTCCTCGGCGGGCCTGAGAGGGGCGACGCTGCGGTTGGAATCGTGCTCGTCACGCTTTATTATATCATTTAAAACATCGTCGTATTCTACCTGCTGACCCTTTGCGATAAGCTCGTCATAACGTCTTTTAGCTCTCATCTCGGGCGAAGCGGTAAGAAAAATCTTTATCTGTGCGTTGGGCAGTATTACCGTGCCGATATCTCTGCCGTCCATAATTACATTGTCCTTTGCGGCGATGGAACGCTGAAGCTCGAGCAGAAAATCGCGTACCTGGGGGATTGCAGAAACCTGCGATGCGGCAATGGAAATTTCGGGTTTACGGATATCTTTTGAGACGTCTTTAAGATTTAAAAGTACGATCTGCTCTCCGTCATCATTGTAGGAAAGACGCAAATCAATAAATTTGAGACACGGTATAACATCATTAACATCGGAGCAATCCTTGCCGAGACTGTGTACATAAAGTCCAATTGCGCGGTAGAGCGCACCGGTATCGGTGTAAATAAACCCGAGTCTTTTTGCGCACTCTTTAGCGATAGTGCTTTTTCCCGCTCCGGCGGGGCCGTCGATAGCTACGTTAATGGTCATGGGTCTGTTTCTCTCTTTCTTATCATCGCCTATTATTCCGATTGCAGCGGCATCAGGGAAATAAAGGCTGTATTTTTTTTCAAAAATTCTGAGTTGCTGAACGCAGCAAACAATAATCTCTGCTTCTAAAATTATTATGCAGCCCAAAAGGTAGCACCATATATCGTTTATATCAAACCGTGTGCCGATTATCGTTTTTAAAACAGGGTTTGTAATACCGAGCAGGGAAACGATATCAGCAAGCTGTAAAAGCTCGCAGGCGGCTGCAAAAACAAAAACAAACGGGGATAAATACCTCGGCTTTTCGGGTAAAAAAATCCGCAGTCCGCTCCAAATAAGTATTACAACCAGCACATCACCGACAAACGGGCGCACAAACGAGTCGTGCACAAACACTCCGATGAGTATTTCAATTACTAAAACAATTAAAAATACTATTGCGTACTTATATCTTTTATTCATTACTGTTATAAATTACTCCCATCGCGGCGGCATGACCTGTCGAAAATGCGATTTGCAGGTTATAACCGCCTGTGTGTGCGTCAACATCTATTATCTCGCCTGCAAAGTATAAACCCTTTACAAGCTTTGACTCCATTGTTTTAGGGTTAATCTCTTTAACGTCCACCCCTCCCGAGGTGATAATGGCCTCATCAATCGGTCTGTAGCCGCTTATCGGTATATCAAAACATTTAATATTTTGCGCCAAATTAAGCCTTTGCTGCTTTGTAATGGCACCGACCTTTACACTGCTTTCCATGCCGCAGCGGTCTAAAATGACGGGAATCATAGCGAAGGGCAGAAGTTTTGTCAGAATTTGCGATATATTCAGGCCAGCTCCCTGAGAAAAATCCCGAAGTATTCTTTCATCTAATTTTTCATAGGATAGCGCAGGCTTTAAATCAATATATACGGTATACTTCCCGGGTGTTATTTTTCTCATGTGAGAGGATGCGCTAAGTGTAAGCGGCCCGGAAATACCGTAGGGGGTAAATAATAGCTCGCCTCGCTGAGAGTATACCGTTTTATTATCGGTAATATTAACCGCTTTTATGTCTATATTTTTTAATTGAAGTCCTGCCAGCCGTTTGCAGTCTGGAGAGTTTGAGGTAAGGGGGACAAGCGAGGGGTAAATAGGCGTTACGGTGTGTCCCGCCTGTCTGGCAAGGATATATCCGCTTCCGTCAGAGCCGGTTGCGGGATATGAACATCCTCCGCAGGCCAGAATAAGATTATCGCACAAAAAAGTGCGGTTATCTGTCGTTTTAACGCCGGTTATCTTGCCGTTTTCAATAATAAGTGAGCCGACATTTGCTTTTTTAATCTTAACTCCGTTTTCCTTGCAGTACCCCACAAGGGTATCGACAATACTGTACGCGCTGTCGGAAACGGGAAAAACCCTGTTTCCACGTTCGGTTTTAAGGGGACAGCCGCGGCTTTCAAAAAAATCAATTGTATCAGCCGAGGAAAAAGCGGCAAAAGCGCTGTAAAGAAATCGTCCGTTTACGGGAATATTTGCCATAAGGTTTTGATTATCGCTGTTATTGGTAACATTGCATCTGCCTTTTCCGGTTATAGCAAGTTTTCGACCGCATTTATCGTTTTTTTCAAGCAGCAGAACGCTTTTTCCCATCTGTGCCGCGGTGCCTGCCGCCATCATACCGGCGGGACCCGCTCCGATAAGAATTACATCGTGTTTTTGTTCCAAAGCAAAATCAATCCTTATAGTCTGTACGGCGATAAAGACCGCTGAAAATCTCTTCGGGAGTCTGTCCCATATCATTTAAGAATATATCGCCCGATTCGTTATTTTCCGAGCACTTGAACCAGTATACAGTATGTTTTCCGTTTTCGCATTTTACCCAGTCGGAATTATCCGTTCCAAGCAGATACAGGGTACAGGGCTCAAGTACGTCGGCGCGCAGGCTCATATCAGGTTCAGGGTAAACAAACAGCATATCGGAAATTATATTAACCTTTAATAGCTCACGGTTTTCATTTGCCGAAAGGGAAGGATCTGCCATTCCGTCGAGATATCCCTCTTCACTGCTAAATGTTCCGCTGGACTCAAGGGTGTATTTTTTATTGCCATACCAGTCAACAATGTTCAAAAGGGGAGAAACCGCAGTAAATTTTCCGTCATAGGAAAAGGAATCGTGACCTATAACGCCGTCAACGTAGCCGAGCTGATAAAAAGCTCCGCTGTTATAGCGGTAAAAATATGTGCCGAAGTTTCTGTATTCGACAGGGACGGCTACGACAATCTCTATAAAGCTGTCGGACTTGTCGATATCGACTGCGTAGATTAAATTATCGGGAATTCCGTTAAATACATAATTGCCGTTTTCATCGTATACGGCAAGCTTGAAAAATGAATCAAGCTGGAACCGGGCTTCATTTATGCAGATATCAAAATTAGTTTCCTGAGTCCAGGAAAGGGAAGAATCCTTAGTGATTGTAAAGCTTACCGTTTCTGTCTCGCCGTCGCCGTCAAGGTCAAGGGTAAGGCATTCGGAATTTGCGTCGGCATTGCATCCGAGCACGGCGGGAACAAAGCTGTATTCGCTTGTTTTGTCGTTGTCGCTGCCCAGGTCATTGGATATACCGCTTAAATCGACCGGCTTTTTCTCGTTGCATCCGGAAAAAAGCGCCAATGTGGAAAGCATAGCGCAAAATAAAACGGAAGAAAGAATCTTTTTTATTGTGTTTTTCATCTAAGTTCAACTCCCTTTTTACTCGGACGGCAGACAAATGCCTGTGTTTTAGGTAGATTATTGAGAATCTTACAGCAGTTTTGAGCGTAGTATTGCTCATTAAAAATACCGAATACCGCAGAGCCGCTGCCGCTCATGATACTGCCGAGAGCACCGCCGGCAATCATAAGTTTCTTTATCTGTAAAACAGGCTCAAGCGCCAAAGCAACCTCAAAGGTATTGCCCATAGCGCGGGCGATGTTTTTTACCGAGCTATTGCCCAGTTCATTTATAACTCTTTCAACGTCGGGGTGGTAAAGGTTTTCGGCGCTGTCGATTTTCTCATAGGCGGTTTTAGTGGAAACGCCTATCTGTGGCTTGGCTATTACGATAAAGCAGTCGGGCAAGGAGGGCAGGGTTGTTATCTCTTCGCCGATACCGCAGGCGCGTCTTGTTCCGCCTGTGATGCAGAATGGCAGATCGGCGCCGACCTTTATGCCTATTTCGCACAGATGTTTTTCGGAAAGACCCGCTCCGCAAAGCTCATTGAGAGCGCATATAACTGCAGCGCCATCGGCGCTTCCGCCGGCAAGTCCCGCCGAAACGGGAATAGTTTTATCAATTTTAATTGTTATGCCGGGATTATAAATAAGAGCATATTCAAAAAAAGCTTCGGCAGCCTTATACGCAATATTATTCTTTCCGCCCTGTGCATAGGGGTGATTGCATATAACATTAATTTTTTGAGATTTGTCGGTCATAACTGTTACGGTATCGCAAAGAGTGACCGACTGCATAACGGTGTCGATAAGATGATATCCGTCCTCACGCCGTCCCGTAATATCAAGCGACAGATTTATTTTTGCGTTTGCGGCAACCTGAATCTTCATCAAATTACAGCTCCTGAATGAATTTTTCTATACGTCCGAGGGCTTCGGCCAGATGCTTTACCGAATATGAATAGGAAACCCTTATAAAGCCCTCGCCGCTCTCTCCGAAAGCGTTTCCGGGCACTACGGCAAGCTTCTGGGAATAAATTATCTTTTCGCAGAACTCATCCGAGGACAGTCCCGTACTCTTGATACAGGGGAAAACATAGAACGCGCCCTCGGGCTCAAAGCATTCAAGTCCCATGCTTCTAAATCCGTTGACCATTATCTTGCGGCGCACGTTATATTCGCTGCGCATCTGCTCTACGTCCTCGTCGCCGTTGTTCATAGCCTCGATAGCGGCGTACTGAGCGTTTGTGGGGGAGGACATAATGGCATACTGGTGCAGCTTGGTCATCTGACCGATTATCTCTTTCGGTCCGAGAGCGTAGCCCAGTCTCCAGCCTGTCATGGCAAATGCTTTTGAAAAACCGCTGACTACGACCGTGCGTTCGCGCATACCTTCGATTTCAGCAATGCTGACGTGACGCTCTCCGCCGTATGTAAGCTCTCCGTAAATCTCATCGGAAAGCACCATTATGTTTGTATCTTTTAGCACCTTTGCGATAGCTTCAAGATGCTCTCTGCGCATTACAGCTCCCGTAGGGTTGTTGGGGAAGGGGAGAATGAGCAGCTTTGTGCGGGGAGTGATATTTTTCTTTAAAATCTCGGGCGTTATCCTGAAATTATCCTCCTGACGGGTCTTGAGCATTACGGGAACGCCGCCCGCAAGAGTGGTAATAGGACGGTAGCAGACAAAGCAGGGGTCGGGGATAAGAACCTCGTCGCCCGGGCAGATAAGAGAGCGGATGGTAAGGTCTATCGCCTCGGAGCCGCCGACGGTAACCAGCACATCGGTAGACGGCTCGTATTTTACATTAAAACGGCGGTAAAAATATCCCGCAATTGCCTCGCGCAGCTCGATAAATCCCCTGTTGGGAGAATACCACGTTCTGCCTCGCTCAATTGAATGAATACCGGCCTTGCGGATATGCCATGGGGTGACAAAGTCGGGCTCGCCGATGGAAAGGGATATTACATCGGGCATTTCGTTAGCTATATCAAAGAATTTTCTTATTCCCGAGGGCGGAATATTCACCGCGCCTGGATTCAGTACACTTTTATAATCAATCATTGTAAAGGTCGTATCTCCTTTCCTCAGCGGGCTCTTCGCTCATAATAATGCTGTCGTCCTTGTACCTTGTAAGCACAAAATGAGTTGCAGTGGAAAGTACTGAGGGCAGCGGGGCAAGTTTTTGTGAGACAAAGGTGGCGATATCCTTAAAGGTATGACCGTTTACAACTACCGAGAGGTCAAAGCCGCCCGACATAAGATAAACGCTTTCAACCTCGTCAAAACGTACAATTTCTCTCGCTATGCCGTCAAATCCGCTCTCCATATTGGGCGAAACGCGAATTTCAATAAGTGCGGTGACTGTATCGTGGTCGTCGACCTTCTCCCAGTTGATTACGGTTTTATATCCGCGTATAATTCCCGCGTCCTCATACTGCTTGATTTTTTTCTCGACCTCGTCCTCCGAGATACCGAGTAAAACAGAAAGCTGACGGTTGGAACAGCGCCAGTCTTCGCTTAGTATTTTTAATAGCATGTCCATATATATTGCTCCTTTACGGCTTATTTTTAAATTATTGCAAGCTCAATTGGCTGACGTTTTATAAACATTGCAACCGACCCGAATCCTGCCTTGGCGGCAAGATCGACGGCAAAGGGGATACCTGCTCCGAAATCGGCGGCGCAATGAGCGTCCGAGCCGACGGTTACAAGCTTTCCGCCCAGCTCTCTGAATCTGCACAAAAGCTCAAAGTCCTCTTTGGGCAGAGCTCCCAGCGTTCCCCTCAGCGGAGAGGTGTTTATTTCAAAGGCGATATCCTTTTCGGCGCACAGCTTTAAAATATCGTTTATAACCGGCATATATTCCTCAATGCCGCAGTCGCATTTGCCTATCATATACCGCAGGGGATAGGTGATATGGGCGAGAGAATCGAACTTTCCCCACTGTACCATTTCGAGAAGCTCGTTAAAATAAAGCCTGAGCATTTTGCGCCCGTTATGCTTCTGAGGATCAAAATAGTAAAAATCCTCGTAATTTGCCAGCTTGTGCAGCGAGCCCAGAACAAAATCGTAAGGACGAATGGAGAGGGCCTGTTCGGTGGATTTTAAATCCCGCATGGGCTGACCCAGTTCCACGCCCGAAAGAATGGCAAGTCTGCCCTCAAAAACAGCCTTTGCCTTTGCGCAGGAAAAATATGAGTTCATTATTGATACATTGTGCTTTTTGGTATAAAAAACGTCTATTTCACAGTGGTCGGTGATTGCGAGAGCTCCGAAATCAAGATGCTCCGCGCGCTCGCACATCTTTATAACAGGATCGTCGCCGTCAAAGGAGTTGTCGCTGTGGACGTGCATATCGACAAGCTTTCCTTTAAGCATTTTTTCGCCCCCTTGGATTTTACATGATATTTCAATATATAATATCACATTTTTTCGCGCTTTACAATTGATTTTAATTTTTTTTCTTTTAAATCTATATTTTTTTTACAAACTGTGGTAATATTAATTCAATAAATTTACGGAGGTCAAATTATGAGAGCTGTAATTACTGTAATAGGTAAAGATATGGTAGGTATTCTTTATAAGGTAAGTCAGATTTGCGCTGATGAAAACGTAAACATCACCGAGGTCACCCAGTCCATTCTGCAGGATATGTTCGCCATGATCATGCTTGTCGATATTTCCGAATGCACCGCGGAGTTTTCCGAGCTTTCCGACAAGCTTTCGGCGCTCGGTCAAGAGCTGGGGCTTTCCATCCATGTAATGCACGAGGATATTTTTAACGCTATGCACCGCATTTAATCCCCGGAGGTAAGGCAAAATGATCAACTCAAAGGATATCTTAGAGACTATAACCATGATCCAGGACGAAAACCTGGACATACGAACAATTACCATGGGCATATCCCTGCTCGACTGCATATCGTCCAACGCTCAGGAGACAAGCGATAAAATATATGACAAGATCTGCCGCTATGCCGGAAATCTTGTAAAAACCGGCGAGGATATTGAAAAAGATTTCGGTATTCCCATTATAAACAAGCGAATTTCGGTAACTCCAATATCCATGATAGCGGCTGCGACTCAGGGTCAGAACCCCGTGCGCTATGCCAAAACGCTCGATAAAGCGGCAAAAGAGGTCGGGGTGAACTTTATCGGCGGCTATTCGGCGCTTGTTCATAAGGGTTTTGCCCCCGGAGATTACGCTCTTATCGACAGTATTCCCGAAGCTCTCGCCACCACCGAGCGGGTGTGCTCTTCGGTCAATATCGGCTCTACCAAAAGCGGCATAAATATGGACGCGGTAAAGAAAATGGGCAAAATTATAAAAAGCTGTGCCGAGCTCACCGCGGATAATAATTCATTCGGCGCTGCAAAGCTTGTGGTGTTCTGCAACGCTCCCGAGGATAACCCCTTTATGGCGGGAGCTTTTCACGGTGTAGGCGAGCCTGACTGCGTAATAAATGTCGGAGTTTCCGGCCCCGGAGTTGTTCGCGCCGCCCTCTCCAAAGCGGGGGACGCGGATATTACCCAGATTGCCGACATTATCAAAAAGACGGCCTTTAAAATTACAAGAATGGGTCAGCTTGTGGCGCAGGAAGCCTCGCGCCGCCTGTGCGTTCCGTTTGGAATTGTTGACCTCTCGCTTGCTCCCACACCCGCCGTCGGAGATTCTGTTGCTCATATCTTGGAGGAGATGGGTCTTGAATGCTGCGGCGCGCACGGAACTACCGCCTGCCTTGCGCTGCTCAACGATGCTGTCAAAAAGGGCGGCGTCATGGCTTCGTCACACGTCGGAGGTCTTTCGGGCGCGTTTATTCCGGTTTCGGAGGACGCCGGTATGATAGACGCCGCACGCTGCGGAGCGCTCTCTATTACAAAACTTGAGGCAATGACGGCTGTATGCTCTGTCGGTCTTGATATGATTGTCA
>JAFRVM010000277.1 GCA_017438505.1 Clostridia bacterium
CTACGGTCTTTCCGACGAGGAGTTTACCGAGCTTTCGGGCATCGAGGTTAATTCCAACTTTGATAAGTGCAAGAGCGCATTTATCTGCTGGACTCCCGGTCTTGAGAAAAACATCGTGTGCGATGAATACTGCTGTTCGGTAGATATTCTTCCCACCGTGCTCAACCTTTTCGGCATGGAGTACGATTCAAGACTTCTTGTGGGCACCGATGTATTTTCCGACTCAATTCACGCCGCAATACTTAGCGACCAGAGCTTTATTACCGATATTATAAAGTATGACAACTCGACCGGCAAGGTAACATACCTTGTTGATACCGAAAAATACTCTAAAGAGTATTTGGACGCTTACATGGACGCTATGGCAAAGACGGTTAAAAACCGTGTCACCGTTTCGGCGGCAATTCTCAACTACGACTATTACAGATACGTTTTTGAAAATTGCGGGCTAAAGGCGCCCGATGTGCCGGAAAAATAAAAATTAAAAACCGAAAGGGCAAAATCAAAAGGTGATTTTGCCCTTTTTAATAACAGGAGAAAACTTTTTATGGCGCGGACAAGAAATTTTGTAAAAATAACAGTTACCCCAAAGGCGGAAAAAAGCCTGCGTGGCGGTCATCCGTGGGTGTATTTTGACGAGATAACAAATATAAGCGGCAAATACCAAAACGGCGACCTCGTTGATGTTTTTTCGGCTAAGGACAGGTTTTTAGGCACGGGTTTTATAAACGATAACTCAAAGATACGCATTCGCATTATATCGCGCAACGCAAACGACCGCTTTGACCGCGATTTTTATATGCGCCGCGTAAAATACGCGCTTGACTACCGCCGCACGGTAATGGGCGATGATTTTAAGTGCTGTCGGCTTATTTTCGGCGAGGCAGACAGCTTTCCCGGACTTACGGCCGACCGCTTTGAAAATGTGCTTGTCGTGCAGATTTTAAGCCTTGCCATGGAACGCATAAAGGATATGCTTTTTGAGCTTTTGCTTGAGGTTATGAGCGGTTACGGAGAAAAAATCGACGTAATTTACGAACGAAATGATGTCGCTATCCGTCAGCTTGAGGGCATGGAGCAGTACAAGGGCTTTTATAAAGCGCCGGGGCTGCTTGATTCCGCCGACGGTCATGTAATTATCCGCGAAAACGGCATACAGTACGATGTGGATTACATAAACGGTCAAAAGACCGGATTTTTCCTCGACCAGAAGTACAACAGAGCCGCCGTGGCGAGAATTTCAAAAGATAAAACCGTTCTCGACTGCTTTACCCACACGGGCGCATTTGCCCTGAACTGCGCAAAGGGCGGGGCTAAGCAGGTCACCGCAGTGGACATCTCCCAGGCGGCAATTGATATGACAAGAGCCAACGCGCAGCGCAACGGGCTTGAGGGTAATATGAGCTTTGAGTGCGCAAACGTCTTTGAGCTTTTAACCGACCTTGCAGGGAAGGGCGGTCACCCTTACGATTTTATTATTCTCGACCCTCCCGCATTTACAAAGAGCCGTTCTACGGTCAAAAGCGCCGAAAGAGGGTATAAGGAGATAAATTTAAAGGCTATGAAGCTGCTGCCCCGTGGCGGGTATCTCGCCACCTGTTCATGCTCTCATTTTATGCCCGACGAGCTTTTCAGAAAAATGCTGCACAGCGCTGCGGCCGACGCTCAGGTGACACTGCGCCAGATCGAGTGCAGACAGCAGTCGCCCGACCACCCGATAGTGTGGAACATTCCCGAGACCGACTATCTCAAATTTTACATTTTCCAGGTGATTTGATTATGGATACACAGGACAGATATGCGCAGGGGCAGACGCAGGAAGCCATGGACGCCGCTATGGAGATTTTCGCACAGTTTGCGGGGCTGGTGGGAATTTCTCCCGATGACCCCGCCGCTCTGGCTGTCGCAAAAAGATGGCAGGAGCATATTAATATGTACTATTACGAGTGTCCCGACGAGGTTTTCGCGGTAGTGGGACAGTTTTATCCCACCGATAAAGACTTTGTGGAGTTTACCGACGGCTTTGCTCCGGGCACGGCGCAGTTTATGTGCGATGTTATAGCCGCCTACTGCGCAGCAAATAAACAGTAAGAATAATAAATGGGAGAGCAGCGGCCGCTGCTCTCCCTGTTTTGTTTTAACGTTTAGTTGCTGTCTACATCTTTAATGCCGTCGTCACGATGTTTTTTATTTGATTTCGGAGTTTTACTGCCTGAAAAAGCGGATATGATGGTAACTATTGCAGTAACTATGTAACCAATATCATCGATCCCACCAACGATAGGAATCCAATCGAGAATAAGATCGAACGGACTTACTAGAAGTATAACGCTGAGAACGGCAATAAGAAGTTTCCACCACGCACCGCCTTTATCCTTGTTCTTTTTCAGTTCTTCAAGAATTTTTTCCCTATCGACATTTTTGTTTGAATTTGTTTTTGCATTTGCATTATCCTTCATATTCATGTTACTCCTCTCTGTTTTTTTGCTTCATGGCGCGGTCAATGTCGCGCTGGGCGGCACGCTGAGCCATTGTTTCTCTCTTATCATATAATTTTTTACCCCGGCAGAGTCCTACCTCTACCTTGACCCGTGAGCCTTTAAAGTAGGTACACAGGGGGATAATTGAATATCCGCTCTGTTTGACCTGCGCTCCCAGCTTTAGAATTTCGCGCTTGTGCATAAGCAGTCGGCGCACAGCCATAGGGTCACGGTTGAAAATATTTCCCTGCTCGTACGGGCTTATATGCATACCTTTAACAAACATTTCCCCTTTTTCCACGCTGCACCAGGAATCCTTCAAGTTGCACCCGCCGCCGCGGAGGGATTTTACCTCTGTTCCGCAAAGCTCGATGCCTGCCTCAAAGGTTTCCTCGATAAAATAATCGTGATAGGCCTTTTTGTTGCGGGCGATTATTCTTTTTTCGTCTTTGGCCGGTTTTGCCATGGTTAAATCTCACTCCTGCCGTCGATAGCGCGCATTAGAGTAACCTCATCCGCAAATTCAAGGTCTCCGCCCACGGGAATGCCGTAGGCAAGTCGGGTGACCTTTATGCCCAGCGGCTTGGTAAGCTTGGAAATGTACATGGAGGTTACTTCGCCCTCGGCGTCGGGATTTGTCGCCATAATCAGCTCTTTCACCTCGCCCGTGCCAATGCGGGCAAGAAGCTGTTTTATGGTCAGATCGTCGGGGGTTATACCGTCCATGGGGGATATTACACCGTGAAGAACGTGGTAGACCGCGTTTATTTCACGGGTGCGTTCAAGAGCAAAAACATCTTTCGGACTTTCCACAACGCAAATGGTGGAATGGTCGCGTGAAGGATCGCTGCAGACCGAACAGGTCTCGCCGTCGGTCAGATTGCAGCAGACGCTGCACCGCCTGATATTTGTTTTGGCGTCCACAATATCGCGTGCAAACTGCTTTGCGTTTTCCTCCGGCATATTAAGAACGTAAAAGGCAAGTCTCTGCGCGCTCTTTTTGCCTATGCCGGGCAGACGCTCAAACTGTTCAATGAGTCGGTCAAGGGGTTTTACATTGTATCCCATAGTACCCAAAATTTAGAATATGCCGGGCATATTGAAGCCGCCGGTGACCGCCGAGAGCTTTTCTTCCTTTTCCGCCTTTATCTTGCCGATAACCTCGTTTACGGCTGCGGTAACAAGGTCGGAGAGCATCTCAACGTCCTCGGGGTCTACGACCTCGGGGGAGATCTCAAGGCTTTTAACCTCCATTGTACCTGTCATAACTATAGTAACGGCCGAACCGCCGGTTTTTACCTCATATTCTTTAGCTTCGAGCTCTTCGGTGACAGCCTCTACCTGAGTCTGCATCTTCTGAGCCTGCTGTGCGAGCTGATTTAAATTTGAGGGGGTTGCCGATCCTTTGGGAATTCTTACTTTCATTTTTTAAAACAATCCTTTCCGCACTTATGTGCGACTTTTTATTTATTCGTCCACCGTAAAGCCTGCACTGCCTGCAAGCCTCGCAAGGCGGTCTATGGGGCTCTCCTCGTCCTGTGACCCTGCCGCGGCTTTTTTGCCGGGAGTGTAGGGACCGAGACGGTAGTCGCCGCCAAGTATTTCATGTAACGCGTTTTTGAGAAAAACTCTCGATGACGAACTGCGCAGACGCTCTCGGCCGGTTTTTGTACAGTCGACAAACACGCAGTTTTCGTTTATATACCCCTGAGAGGAGCGCAGCGCGCTGTAAAGGGGGAGCGAACGCTCGTGCAGAAGCGAGAGCACGTCCTGCCAGCGGTCGATGGGCATAGCGTCATCGCAGAGGGAAGTGGCGGAGGCATCGTCCGCAGGAGCGGGCTGCGATGCTTCCTGAGATGTATTTGCGTTTGTCAGCAGGGAACGCATATCCCCGGCGGCCAGTATGCCCCCATTTTTTATTTTGTTCTCAATATCTGAAATCCTGCGAAGCAGAGCTTCGGGACTTGTATCAAGCTCGGGTTTGCACAGCTTTATAAGGCAGAGCTCAAGCTCTGTGCGCCTGTTTCCGCCCCTTGCCATTTTGTCCTGCGCTTCGGTCAGAGCCGAAATTGCGTGCAAAAGCTGCTGGAGTGTAAACCTCTGTGCCTGCTCGTGCAGTTTCTGATTTTCGGCAGAGGTAACCGCGAGGAGCTTTTGAGCTTTTTGAACGGTTTTCTGCACAAGAAGGTTTCGAAAATGACCTACAAGCTCGGCGCAAAGCCTGGACATATCCTTTGACGAAGTATTGAGCGCGTCCACCGTCTCAAGCAGAGCGGAGGTGTCGCCCGAGCACACCGCTTCGGCAATATCAAAAAGATAATTCTTGCCCGCCATACCTGCAACCGTGCCGACTACCTCCTCGGTAACGGTGCGCGATACGCCTATGCACTGGTCAAGCAGCGATAGAGCGTCGCGCATACCGCCGTCGGCGATACGGGCTATAAGCATTGCCGCTTCACCGTCAAGGGTGATATCCTCCTGCTGTGCCACAAACAAGAGTCTTTTGCAAATCTCTTCGGGAGCTATGCGGTTGAAATCAAACCGCTGACAGCGGGAGATTATTGTCTGGGGCAGCTTGTGGACATCGGTGGTGGCAAGTATAAAAACGGCGTAGGGAGGAGGCTCTTCCAGCGTTTTTAAAAGAGCGTTGAAGGCGTTTACCGAGAGCATATGCACCTCGTCGATAATAAACACCCTGTACTTTGCCACGGCGGGAGTGTATGTAAGCTCGTCGCGCAGGTCGCGGATATCGTCCACGCCGTTGTTGGAGGCGGCGTCCATCTCCACAACGTCCAGAACCGATTCATTGTCAATGCCAAGGCAGATCTCACACTTGTTGCAGGGCTCGCCGTCGATAGGGTGCAGGCAGTTGACCGCCTTTGCCAGAATTTTAGCGCAGGAGGTTTTACCCGTGCCCCTTGAGCCGGTAAAAAGGAAGGCGTGAGCGATTCTGCCGGACTTGAGCTCGTTTTTCAAGGTTACGGTAACCTGCGGCTGACCGCAGACGTCGTCAAAAATTTTAGGACGCCATTTGCGGTAAAGAACCTGATATTCCGACATCTGCCAACCCTCCCAATAAAAAAACAGACAGCTTGCCCCTGTCAAAATGGGCAGCAGATGCGTACCGGAGCACGGATACCCGGCTTGCCGCGCGCATAAGGACATCTGCTTAATGCTGCTCGGTTCCCCGCCTGACATGATTCACAGTGCCTTATCGCACAGGGCCAGGAATCCGTACACCGCTGCGCATCCTATCTGTCTGCTTCCATTTGATTATAATATACTGATTTTAAAAATACAATAGAATTTTTTAAATTTTAGTCGAAGGTAACAAAAAATTCAAATTCATCGGAATTTGTCTATCTGAGAGGTGGCAAGCTTGTCGCATCGCTCGTTTTCCGGATGACCCGCGTGCCCCTTTACCCATACTATTTCCACCTCGTGCTTATCGAGAAGCCCGAGCAGCTCATCCCACAAATCGGAGTTGAGAGCGGGCTTTTTATCGGCTTTTTTCCAGCCGTTTGCCCGCCAGCTTTCAGCCCAGCCCTTTGTTATGGCTTCGGCAACGTATTTTGAATCGGTGCAAAGGGTGACGGAGCAGCTCTCCTTAAGGCACGAAAGGGCGGAAATTACCGCCGTCAGCTCCATTCGGTTATTGGTGGTATCGGCCTCGCCTCCGCTCAGCTCCTTTTCGTGCTGACCGTAGCGAAGAATAGCTCCCCAGCCGCCCGGTCCGGGGTTGCCCGAGCAGGCGCCGTCGGTAAAAATATCAACGTGTTTCTTTTTCGACATAAAAAAATTCTCCGTACGATTAAAATCATCCTATAAGATTTTATCACAAAAAAAATTTTTTCGCAACATTATTAACACAAAAGCCCGACTTGACATAAATAAAAAAAGGGTATACAATTTAAAAGGCATAGTTTTACCAAAAATGACAAGAATATCCGCCCGGGCGTGTGAGCGGATAAAAATATATTTTTAAATTTTGTCGCCGCATGTCAATTTTTGCTTTTTGCGGCGGCACTAACCGGAGGTTAAAATTTGCAGAATAAAACAAATAAATCACAAAATCTGCCCGCTCAGGGCAGAAAACCGCGCGGCGCGGGCACAAGAGGCAAGACTGCCGCTCCCAAAAGCCCCGCAAAGCGCAAGGGACAGGCGGCAAAAAAGCTGCCTCCCGTTACACCTGTAAAGGTAGGCTTTTTGGGCGGACTTAACGAGATTGGAAAGAATATGACCGTCTATGAATACGAGAACGATATTGTTATCGTTGACTGCGGTCTTGCTTTTCCCGATGACGATATGCTGGGCATAGACCTCGTTATTCCCGACTTTACCTATATTGAAAAAAACGCCGACCGTGTGCGCGGCATCGTGCTCACCCACGGTCACGAGGATCACATTGGCGCTCTGCCTTATCTGCTTTCAAAATTCAACATTCCCGTTTACGGCACAAGACTGACTCTCGGGCTTGTCGAGGGCAAGCTGGAAGAGGCGGGAATACTGGAAAAATGCAAGCTTAATGTCGTCAACGCAGGTCAGGCTGTCGGCTTTGGCGGCATAACGGTGGAATTTATTGCCGTAAACCACTCTATTCCCGACGCTGTCGCCTTTGCCATCCACACCCCCGCCGGAGTTATAATCCAGACCGGCGACTTTAAAATCGACACAAACCCGATAAGCGGAGATATGATTGATCTCGGCAGATTTGCGGAGCTGGGCAGACAGGGAGTGCTGTGTCTGCTGTCCGATTCCACCAACGCCACCCGTCCGGGATACACCCAGTCGGAGCGCACGGTGGGAGAGTCGTTCAATCTGCTCTTCCAGTCTCCCTCGGCGCAGAATAAGCGCATAATTATCGCCACCTTCGCTTCAAACATTCACCGTATTCAGCAAATTATAGACTATGCCTGCAAATACGGACGCAAGGTTGCGGTGTCGGGCAGAAGCATGATAAACGCTGTGGCCATATCTCAGGAGCTCGGCTATCTCAATGTGCCCGAAGGCATACTTATAGATATTTCGGAAATTCGCCGCCACCCCAAGGACAAGCTGGTAATTATCACCACCGGAAGTCAGGGCGAGCCTATGAGCGCTCTTGCGCGCATGGCTTCATCCGACCACCGTCAGGTGGACGTCGGCCCCGACGATTTTATCATTATTTCGGCAACCCCCATTCCCGGCAACGAAAAAACGGTCAGCAACGTGGTTAACGAGCTTATCTCGCACGGCTGCGACGTTGTTTACGAAAAAATGTACGATGTACACGTTTCGGGGCATGCCTGCCAGGAAGAGCTTAAAATCATGCTTGGCCTTTGCAAACCGAGGTACTTTATTCCCGTTCACGGCGAGCAGAAGCATCTGCGCAGACATATGGGGCTTGCAAGGCTTATGGGCATTGACGCAAACAATATTGTTCTGGCCTCTATCGGCGACCAGTACGAGCTCTCCGAAGAAAAACTCAAAAAGTGTCCGCCCATACCCGCAGGCAGGGTCATGGTGGACGGTCTGGGCGTCGGCGACGTCGGCAGCATAGTTCTGCGTGACCGCAAACACCTCGGTCAGGACGGAATAATCGTGGTTGTCGCTGCTATAGAGGGCGACACCGGTATGCTTGTTTCCGGGCCGGAAATAGTATCGCGCGGATTTGTATATGTGCGCGAGGCGGAGGATATGATGGAAGAATCCCGATGTCTTGTGCGCAGTACCATAGAAAAATGCCAGAACGGCAAATTAAATGACTGGTCGGTCATAAAAAACCGCGTGCGCGACGACCTCTCAAAAATGCTTTACGAAAAAACCAAGCGCTCTCCCATGATACTTCCCGTAATTCTGGAGGTATAACCCGCGGCGTAGAAGGGATTTGGATAAACCATGAAGAAAAACAGAAATTTCTGGTTTGTAACACCTCAGATAGCAGTACTGCTTATACTATTGTTTGTAATAACAATTCTCACCCTCTGCTTCGGAGGCTCAAAGCAGCTTTTTATAATTCAGCTTACCATCGCGCTTATAGCCGCCGCCATGGTTTCGTGGCGCACGGCAACAATGCGCGGGGACTTAAAGCAGACGCTTGAAAATCTTGCCGATAAACTCGGCGGATCGAGCGCGCAGGCGCTGGAATCTTTCCCCTCTCCTGCAGCCGCGGTTTCGTCAAAGGGCGAGCTGATTTATTACAACGACCTGTTCAAGCAGAACGTGCTTGACGGCGTTGATGCTGTGGGCGCAAGGGCGGACAGAGTTTTTACCGGCTTCTATCTTCCTGACAGCTCTCAGAGCACAAGTGTTGAGATAAGGCGCGGCAAAAAGGTTTTTTCCATGTCCACCGGCAGAGCGGTTGGCTGCAAATCGGCCGATTATATCCTCATTTTCAACGATATTACCGAGCTGCGTAAAACCGAAGACGAGTTTTACGCCACACGCCCTGTGGTAATTACCGTTCTTTTTGATAACCGTGAGGAAATTTTAAACTTTGCCAAAGAGAGCGACGCGGTAAAAATCAACGGTGCCGTTCAGGCTCTGGTTGAGGACTGGGTTTCCGGCACTACAGGAGTGGTACGCAAAGTTGAAACCGGAAAATTCATCATTGTTGTCGAAGAACGCCACGCAAAGGAAATGTTTGAGAAAAAATTTGATATTATCGGCAAAGCGCACGATATAAAGGTTGACGAGCGCAACTATGTCACACTTTCGATAGGCGTGGGCAGAGGCGGAAAGACCTTTAAGGAGTGCGAAAAGTGGTCGGTTCAGGCTCTTGATATGGCTCTCGGACGCGGAGGAGATCAGGCGGCGGTAAAATCGACCTCCGGCTACAACTTCTTCGGCGGAACATCAAAGACGGTGGAAAAGCGCAGCAAGGTGCGCTCGCGCATTATCGCTACCTCCATCGCCGACCTTATCCGTCAGAGCGACAACGTGCTTGTTATGGGTCACAGACTTTCCGATATCGACTGCGTTGGCGCGGCAATAGGCATTTGCTGTCTTGCGAGAAACCTCGGCAAGGAAGCGAAAATCGTCTGCGATACCTCAACATCGCTTGCCACACCTCTTATTGATTCGTATATAGAAGCCAGCGGCAAAAAGATATTTGTAAAGCCGGATATCGCCGTAAATATGGTTGACCCCGGCACTCTGCTTATCGTTGTAGATACCCATGTACCCTCGCTGCTTGAATCTCAGGCGGTATACAAGGAGTGCGAACAGGTAATTGTTATCGACCACCACAGAAAAATGGTCAACTACATAGATAACGCGGTAATATTCTTCCTTGAGCCCTTTGCCTCATCGGCAAGTGAAATGGTTTCCGAGATCATCCAGTATGTCAGCGAAAATTCCATCGGCAGACCGGAGGCGGAGGCTCTGCTTGCGGGTATTATTCTTGATACAAAAGATTTTGTACTGCACACCGGCGTGCGCACCTTTGAGGCGGCGTCATACCTGCGCCGCAGAGGTGCCGACACCATGGAGACCCGACACCTGTTCAGCGAATCGTTTAGTACCTATATGGCGAGATATTCTGCGATTTCTCAGACGGAATTTATCGGCAGAAGCGCGGTTTCATGTATTACCGATCCCACTGAAAACGTCAGGATAGTTGCCGCTCAGGCGGCAGACGAACTGCTGAATGTAAAAGAGGTTGACGCATCATACGTTATATTCCCGGCAGACGGATTTATCAATATTTCCGCCCGTTCGCTGGGCAGGGTAAATGTTCAGCTTGTTATGGAACAGCTCGGCGGCGGCGGTCATCAGGCTATGGCGGGCGCTCAGCTGAAGGGCGTTTCAATGGACGAGGCGCTGGCGCAGCTTCGCAGACTTATAGATAAGGATGAAAACTGATATGGATTACAAAGAAAGGGCAATGGCCAACTTTAAAAACGGATACAACTGCTGCCAGGCGGTGCTTCTGGCTTTTGCGGACGACCTTGGAATTGACGAAAAGACAGCCGTTCTCATTTCCTCCCCGTTTGGAGGCGGAATGGGGCGCATGCGCGAGGTCTGCGGAGCGGTAAGCGGAATGTTTATGGTTGCCGGTCTTAAAAACGGATACGCAGACCCCAAGGCTTTTGCCGAAAAATCCGACCTTTACGCCCTTGTTGCCGAGATGGCTGGAGAGTATAAAAAGGAAAACGGCTCGATAATCTGCCGCGAACTTCTGGAGGGAGTAAAAACCACCGAGGGCAGCACGCCCGAACAGCGCACCGAAGGGTACTATAAAAAGCGCCCCTGCGCCGAGATTGTCGGCTGCGCGGCGGAAATTGCAGCAAAAAAACTCGGGTTTACCGAATAATACATACAAAAAATCCCGTATCACGCTGTGTGATACGGGATAATTTTGTTAATACCCTAATTAGTCGGTAGTATAGGGGATAAGAGCAACCTGACGTGCGCGCTTGATGGCGACTGTCAGCTCTCTCTGATGACGGGCGCATGTGCCTGTAACTCTGCGGGGAAGAATCTTATATCTTTCAGAGACAAACTTTCTTAAACGAAGAGTGTCTTTGTAATCAATATGTTCAACTCTGTCGGAGCAGAACTGGCAAACCTTTTTGCGACCCTTGCGAGCGCCGCGGCGATCGTTTTTTTCAAAAGCCATTACGCAAAGCCTCCTTGTTTGATGTAATCAAATGATGATCAGAACGGCAAATCGTCGTCTGCGATCTCTTCAAAATCGTCAGCGCTGCCGTTGGAAAATGAGCTGGGTTCTTCATAACGTGTTTCCGCAGCCGGCTGAGAATCGCCCGAACGCTTGGGCTCGGCGAAATATACGTTGTCGGCTACAATTTCAAAGGCTGTTCTCTTGTTGCCGTCCTTGTCGGTATACGAGCGGGACTGGGCGGAACCCTTGAGCGCAACAAGCTGACCCTTGCGGAAATATCTGCACACAAACTCGGCTGTCTGGCGCCATGCGACAATGTTGAAAAAGTCGGTCTGACGCTCTGTGCCCGAGCGGGCGAAATCGCGGTCAACTGCGATGCTGAAGGTTGTAACGGAAACATCGTTCGGAGTATGTCTTAACTCAGGATCTGCGGTAAGACGTCCCATAAGTATTACGCTGTTAAGCATTATACGGTGACCTCCTTATGCTTCCTTCTTGATGATAAGAGAACGAAGAACGCCGTCTGTAATGTTGTACACACGGTCAAGCTCAGCAGGGAATTCCGCACCGCATTCGAAGTTGAAGAGTACGTAATAGCCTTCGGGCTCCTTGTTAATAAGATAAGCAAGCTTTCTCTTGCCCCATACGTCAACACTTTCCAGTGTAGCGTTAGCCTCGATAAGCTCCTTAAACTTGTTAACAATGGCTTCAGCCGCCTCCTCGCCGTTCTTTACGGAAGCAACGAGAACGGACTCATACTTAGCTAAATCTGCCACTTTTAACACCTCCTTCTGGACTTTTGGCCCCCCGTCACAAGCGGGGAACAAGGATATATGCCGCGCTAAGTGCGCAACAAAGCTATTATATCAGTAAATATTCGCGCGGTCAAGAAAAATTTTACAAAATTTCAATGTTTGACAAAAATGCCCTAAAGGGGTAAAATAAGGTAAATATCAAGAAAAATGTCACCGGCTAGTTTTAAAATAAAAATTGAAAGGGTAATAACCATGAAGATATCAGTCAGGGAGGACTGCAGGCGAGCCGCTCTGTCCCTGGGCAGCTTTATAGGATGGAATTTTACCGTAATTGAGCTTGCCCGGCAGAGTCTTTCCGCCTCTTACGCAATAACCCTGTTCCCGAGGGTTAAAATGCTGTTCTTAGCATCACAGCTTTTCTTTTTGCTTTTGACAATAGTTCTTATGACCATATTTGATGTGGAGGGTATAATCTGCCGTCCGATAATGAGGGTCATACCCGCCGTCTTTATGGGGGAGGGCGCAATAGCAATGGCTATGTGCAGATATTCCACCGCCTCGGCTTTTGCCGTGGTTGCGGGATTCGGCGCGGCGACAGGCGCGGTCGCTATGCTGACGGCACTTTTAAAGCTGCGAACGCGCGACCGGCTGAAGGTTATCGGTGTTTCGCTTCCGGCGGCGGCTCTTATCTTTATTCTCGGCGGACTTGCCGCTCCGGCAGTTCTGCAGAGCGAGACAAGCAGAATCACGGTCGGCGCAATACTTGCCGCGGCGGTTGTTTTATCCATCCGCTTTGAAAAGTTTTCCGGCAGCTCGACCGGTATTATAAATCACTTTGATGAAAAAACGGCAGCCTATGTTCTTAAAAAGCTTCCCTGGGAGCTGTTTGCCTTTTTCCCGCTGTGTACCGGATATTTTATCTGTCTTGAACTTTCGGGCGGGTTTGCGCAGGAAAATGCCGTCGAAGACTTTGATTATCTGCGGCTGGGCGGATTTATCATTTTTGCTCTTGCCGCAGTTACAGTCGGCTTTCTTGCAAAGCCCCACAACGCCGGCGCGCTTTTTGCCGCGGGCTCGATAGTCACCGCCGCAGGAGTTCTGGTGCTGTCGGTAAGCACTCTTACGATGTTTGAAAAAGGAATGTACACCTTTTTTGCCTATATAGGTTTTGCACTTTTTATGTGCAGCGTTTATCTTATTATTTCGGGTCTTGCGACAAGCAGACTGCACCCTCTGTTCTATGCGACCTCGGCGTTTTTCGTATATATTCTCTCGCAGCTTACGGCAAGCTTTGTTACAAATCATATCCATGCCTCGCGTGAAAAATCGGTATACATCGCCGCCGTGCTCGGGGTGGTAGGACTTATCGCACTGCCGGTAATTTCAAAGGGTCTTGCCCAAAAGGGCTACACCGCGCAGGCAATAGAGCGCAGACGCAGCATACGGCGTGAAATTGCCGCAATGGCTGAGGAATATGATCTGAGCGGCAGGGACAGCATAATTTTAGAGCTTCTTGCCGTAGAACGCTGTCCAAAGGATGAACTGCGGTACAATATGTTCCTCTCACCAGAAAAAATAGAAAAGCATTTTAAAAAGATAGAAAACCACTCGGGACGCACGGTTGAGGATATCGTCGCCGAGCTTTGGGAAAAATACGACGACGTAAAGGCGTAAATATAATCTTCAAAAAGGGGAGTTTGTTTTGGATTTTCTTAAATTTTTAACCGACGGCGTAGTTGCCTTATGGTCGGTCGAAGGACTTAAAATGATTGCCATGTACGCAATAGGCGGCCTGCTTATATGGCTTGCCATAAAAAAGGACATGGAGCCCGCTCTGCTTTTGCCCATGGGCTTTGGCGCAATTGTTGTAAACATTCCTTTTTCGGGACTTATAGACCAGCCCGGCTCCAATCTTTCGGGAATACTCGACTGGCTGTTCAAGGTGGGTATCGCTGCAAGCGAGGCTCTGCCGCTGCTGCTGTTTATCGGCATAGGCGCTATGATTGATTTCGGCCCGCTGCTCTCCAACCCCAAAATGCTGCTCTTCGGCGCTGCCGCTCAGGTAGGCATTTTTGCAACAATAGTTGTTGCGGGACTTTTAGGCTTTGAACTTCGCGATGCCGCCTCAATAGGTATTATCGGCGCGGCAGACGGTCCTACTTCCATTTTGGTTTCGCAGGTTTTCAATTCAAAATATGTCGGTGCAATAGCGGTCGCGGCATACTCTTATATGGCTCTTGTACCCATAATTCAGCCTACCGCCATAAAGATGGTAACCACCAAAAAGGAACGCTGCATAAGAATGCCCTACAACCCCGCTTCGGTATCCAAAACCACAAAAATCCTTTTCCCCATAATCGTTACACTTATCGCGGGTCTTGTCGCTCCCGATTCGGTAGCCCTTGTTTTCTGCCTGATGTTCGGAAATCTTATCAGAGAGTGCGGCAAGCTGGACAGCCTTTCGCAGACGGCGCAGGGACCTTTGGCAAATCTTGTCACAATTTTACTCGGAATTACGATCTCGGCAACCATGAAGGCGGAGGACTTTATATGCGTCGAAACCCTTATGATAATGGGTCTGGGACTTGTCGCCTTTATATTTGATACCATAGGCGGAGTGCTGTTCGCAAAGTTTTTAAATATCTTCCTGCCCAAAGGCAAAAAAATCAATCCCATGGTAGGCGCGGCGGGCATTTCGGCCTTCCCGATGAGCGCGAGAGTCATTCAGAAAATGGCGCTTAAAGAGGATAATCAGAACCATTTGCTCATGCACGCCGTCGGTGCGAATGTTGCCGGTCAGATAGGCTCGGTTGTCGCCGGAGGAATTATTCTTTCCATAGTTTCGGGAATGATTTAATAATCCATAAATAAACATATGGTCTGCGGATTTCACAAAAATGCGCAGACCGTATTTTTTGCCCTGTTAAAGCGGGAAAACGCCTTTAAAAATGGGGTTACAAATGTGTTACAATAGGTCTAAAAAGGTTGTAAAACAGGGCAAAAAAAGCTATAATTACACCAATAGAATTTTTAAGGGCGTGAGGACGTTGAAAGCATCATACAAGACGGTTGTTGCAACGCTGACGGTCGGTGCTTTGGCTATCTTGATAGTTTTTTTAGCCGGTATTTCCTCGGCTATAAGACACAATAAAAGCATTGATATCAATACCGAAAGCGGAGCGACGGTATCCTCCGAGGCGCAGGAAGATACCTCTCCAGAAAGCCTGCTTCCCGTTGAGTCGCAGGACGAGACCGTAACTAC
>JAFRVM010000278.1 GCA_017438505.1 Clostridia bacterium
ATTTTGTCGATCTGTTCTTTATCGGCGAGGGCGAGGAGGTCAATCTTGAGGTCAACGACCTTTACCGAGAGTGCAAAAATGCGGGCAAAACCAAAAAGGAGTTTCTCTCTCTTGCCGCAAAAATACAGGGGGTATACGTTCCCTCGCTGTACGACGTCAGCTACAACGAGGACGGCACGGTAAGCGCCGTTACCGCCAAGGACGGCGCGCCCGAAAAGATTACAAAAAGGGTAGTTGCCGAGCTTGACACCGCATACTACCCGGACCGTTTTCCCGTTCCCCTTACCGAGATAGTCCACGACCGCGCGGTAAGCGAGATTTTCCGCGGCTGCATACGCGGGTGCAGATTCTGTCAGGCGGGCTTTATCTACCGCCCGGTGCGCGAAAAATCGGTGGAGGTCATAAGCGAGCAGTGCAGGACACTCTGCCAAAATACAGGATATGACGAGCTTTCGCTCTCCTCGCTGAGCACAAGCGACTACACCGAGCTCGAGCCACTGCTGGACAGGCTTATGGAGTGGACGGAAAAAGAGCGGGTGAGCATTTCTCTGCCCTCACAGCGCGTGGACAGCTTTTCCACCGAACTTATGGAAAAAATCAAGAGCGTGCGCCGCAGCGGACTTACCTTCGCTCCCGAGGCGGGAACACAGCGTCTGCGCGACACAATTAATAAAAATGTCACCGAAGAGGAACTTATAAAGACCTGCCGCACCGCATTTTCCGGCGGCTGGACGGGGATAAAGCTGTATTTTATGATAGGACTGCCCACCGAGACCGACGAGGATATTGTCGGCATTGCCGACCTCGGTCAGAAGGTTGTAAACGAGTACTATAAAAACCCCGACAAGCCCAAGGGCAAGTCGGTCAACGTGACCCTCAGCGCTTCGTCCTTTGTTCCCAAGCCCTTTACCCCTTTTCAGTGGGAGCCGCAGGATTCGGTAGAGCGGGTTGTGGAAAAACAGCAGCTGCTTTGCAAAAGCGTTACCACCAAAAAGATCACCGTAAACTGGCATGACGCCGAAACTTCGTTTGTTGAGGCGGTTTTTGCCCGCGGCGACCGCCGCTGCGGCAAAGCCTTGCTTGCTGCGTGGAAAATGGGCTGCAAATTTGACGGCTGGACGGGATATTTTAAATACGATTTGTGGCTGAAGGCTTTTGAGCAGTGCGGACTTGACCTCAAATTCTACGCAAGCCGCAGGCGCAGTACCGACGAGGTTCTGCCCTGGGATCACATCGACGTGGGCATTTCCAAGAATTTCCTGAAACGTGAGCTTGAAAAGGCCTACCATGCCAAAACCACAAACCACTGCCGCCAGAACTGCAGCGGCTGCGGAGCGGATAAACTGACGGGAGGTGTGTGCCATGCGAGAGGTTAGAGCCTTTTTTGAAAAGAGCGGGTGCTGCATTTATATGTCCCACCTCGACCTTACACGCTGCGTATCACGCGCCGTGCGCAGAGCGGGCATCCCGATCTGGTATACCGAGGGCTTCAACCCCCACCCGTTTTTCACATTCGCTCTGCCGCTTTCGCTCGGTCAGAGCAGCGTTTGCGAAACCATGGATTTTAAAGTGGTCGAAGATATCTCCGATGACGATATAGTCAGCCGCTTTAACGCCTGTCTGCCCGACGGCATAAAGATTATATCCGCCGCCGAGCCTGTAATGAAGCACACGGCTATCTGCTGGGCAAGGTACGAAGTACGTTTTTATCTTGAGGGACAGAGCGGCAGAGAGATAACCGAAAAAATTTCCGCCCTTATGGACAGCGAAAACATTTTTGTGGATAAGCGCACAAAGTCAAAGCAGATAAAGCAGTTCGATTTTAAGGAGTGCGTTAAGGAATATAAAGTGACCGGGGAGCCTGACTGCGCCTGCGTGGAGATCATTCTGCCCGCGGGGTGCGTTAACAACGTCAATCCGTCTCTGCTTGAGACTCCCGCCCAAAAGGCGCTGGGCACAGACCTTTTTGTTATGGCGATAAAACGCACCGGCGTTTACACCGCAGATATGCAAAATTTTAAGTAAAAAGGGTTGACAAAAGGGGCTACTGGGTATTTTTACTCAATTTTAGCCTAAAATTTACGCAATAATACACAATAAATTAACACTTTGGGGTATTGTTA
>JAFRVM010000279.1 GCA_017438505.1 Clostridia bacterium
CAAAGTTAAGCACCATATTCATGGCGGTGACTAGATATTCGTTCCACATAAGGGTTTCGGTAAGATAATTGCCCCCGATCGTGGTAAGGGGAGTGAATACCGCATAATAGCCAAGCACCTTAGCCATGGCAATGGGGACGTTTGCAGCCGATTTAAAGGTGAATTTGCGGTTGAGGGTAAAGTTCCAGACAACCGAGAGCACAAGGGCAATTAAATAACAGGGCCAGTAGCTCCACTTTACAAATTCATTGAGTATTGTAAAGGTGATTATCTCAATTAGACCTGCGCTTATAGAGCACATTAAAAATTTGGCAAATCTGAAAAGCTCTTTCATTTTTTCTTTGTTCATGGGACTTTCACTTCCTAAAATTATTCTTTGTCAGCGGGAACGGCTTTCTTTATTTTATCGGTAAGTATTACGGCAAGCGCAAGCTTTGCGGCGTCGGGCAGAATAAACGGCACAACGCAGGTCATAAGCGCCGCCCAAAGGGTATATTTTCCGTCCATGGTATAATAAAACCACAGCGTACCAAAAATATAGCATACAATAAGTCCGAGCGCAAGAGCAAAAATTTTTATCTTTTTATTTTTGTTCTCAAAAAGAATATAAATAATGCCGGTCAGCAAAAATCCCAAAATATACCCGCCGGTGGGGCCTAAAAGCTTGCCGAGTCCCGCTCCGAAGCTTGAAAAAACAGGTATTCCCACAGCTCCGAGAAGAATATAAATCAAGATGGATGTCGTTCCCCTTTTACCGCCGAGATAAAGCAAAGCGCAGAACACACCGAAGGTCTGCAGGGTAAACGGCACTGCAAAGGGAATTGTTATCCAGGCGCAAAGGGTAATTATTACGGCAAAAAGTGCAATTAGCGTAATAGATAATGTTTTAGATTTCATTTTTTCTCCTAATAAGTTTTTATTTTTAAAAGTTACCCCGACTCCGCCCTCATCCGAAAACCGACGATATGGTAGTAAATATAAAAAGTAAATCTGCCCGTGTAACAGTGCAGGGCATAAAAGTAAAAGGGTGATATGCGCCCGACATATCGGGATCATAGGTGCGGTTCATTCTCAACCGCGGGAGATCACGCCCGCCTTTTCGGATTACCAGCTTATATTTTAAATCAGTTCGGTTGTCCAGTTTGCTTCCTGGATTTTTTCATCAATTTGGCGAAGCTGTTTTGAATAAGAATCACATTCTTTTTGAAGCTTGGATACGCTTACCGTGCTGACAATTTTGATTTCTGTCTGGGTGTAGCGGTCAACCTTTTCGCTTGCGCTGTCCAAAAAGGAACGCATAACCGAAAGCCTTTTTGCAAGACAGTCTCTTTTGGCAATCATTTCGGTAAGACTGACGCCGTCAACAACCGTTTTGCTGTTTGTAAGATTGATTTTTATTATCAGCTGCTCGAGGTTTTCAAGATTTTCGTCAAGCTCTGCGAGAAGCTCCTTGGGATCTTCCGCGGACTTTTCGCCCTCCTGAGTTTTTGCGTTGTTGTTAAGTCTGCCGGAAAGCTCGGCTATGCGTCTTTGCAGGTCGGCTCTTTCCGAAAGAGCTAATGCTAATTTCATTGTAATCCTCCGTTTTTGCTGTATTTTTCTTAAATTATACTACCGAAATTAAAAAAAGTAAAGTGCAACAAAAAAGCGGCGGAAAGTTTTTTCCGCCGCAAAATAAATGAGAGGGTGGTGTGCGGGTGACTGTGCTCGCTCCACTATTATCCACAAAAGCATAAAGTATCTGTCTGTAATCCAAATTATTTTCGTCACACCGCACACATTGCAACAAGTGAAGAAACTTCCCACAAGCTGTAACTGTATATTAACATACATCCCATAATTTGTCAATAGTTTTTTGGAAAAAAATAAGAAATTATACAAGAGAGAATTCCTGTTAAACCGATTAAAGCGTAAGACCCTTGTTCATATTTCCCGTCTTATATCCGCCGAGATCCATTGTGACATATAAAAACCCGAGCTTTTGCAGATAATCGTTAACGTATGAAGAAATCCCTGGACAAAGCATCTTTTCAAATTCGGCGGGAGTTATTTCTATTCTGGCAATTTTAGCGTGAATACGTACCCTGACCTGCCTAAATCCGAGTTCAAGGAGTTTTTCTTCGGCTTTTTCGACCATTGCGAGCTTTTCCTTTGTTATTTCTTCTCCGTAGGGAAAACGGGAGGAAAGACAGGCAAACGACGGCTTGTCCCATGTGGGCAGACCGAGCTGTTTTGAAAGAGCACGGATATCTGCCTTATAAAGTCCCGCTTCTCTTAACGGACTTTTGATACCAAGCTCGGCAATGGCTCTGTGTCCGGGGCGGTAATCGCCGTCGTCATCCACGTTTGAGCCCTCAACCAGATGAAAAATTCCCTGCTCGCTGACCGCAGCGAGCATTTTGGTAAAAAGCGCCTTTTTGCAGATGTAACGGCGGTCGGGGGGATTTTCTTTAAAGCCGTCTATTTGCAGTTCATCGGTCTCGACAATTATCTGATTTATGCCCTCGGCTTTGCAGAAGGCGACGGAATCATCAAGCTCTCTTTTAGGGAAAGAATATGATCGCGCGGTCACCGCGATAGCGTTATCACCCAGCAAATCATGCGCGGTCTTGAGAAGAAAGGTTGAATCAACCCCCGATGAGAAGGCCACCGCGACGCTGCCGAGCTTTTTTAAATACTCTACTAATTTAATCTTTTTCTGTAACAGTTCATCCATAATAAAACCTTTTTACTTTTTCTTTTTAATATTAGCTCGCACCTCGGAGAGCGAAAGTCCGTTCTCTTTTGCTATGCGGGCGATATCCTCGTACTCAAATTTTTCTCGGCACACGCCGTAGCCTGTCGATTTTTTCAGGCGAACATCGCCGTATTCGGTGCTTACGGTTTCGGCGCTCCTATCAAGGATATAGCGCTTTGAAAGGGTCTCGCGAACTCCGATTGTAGTGGTGTGCCTGTAAATAAGCCCGATAATTCTATCTCTGTCGTCGGGTTTGCACAAAACGCAAAGTTTGATGCCCGGACGGCTCTTTTTCATAGTGATCGGAACGGTGTAAACTTCAAGCGCACCGCCCTCAAACAGCCGCTCCATGGCAAAACCTGTATCCTCGGCGGTCATATCGTCAATATTGCAGGCAAGCTCGCATACCGCGTCGGTGCTGTCTGCGGTTTCTCCGAGCAGCGCACGCACGCAGTTGGCCGCTTCAAAATCCTTTTTGCCCATACCGTAGCCTATGGCTTTTACCGCCATTGCGGGCACCAAATCAAAACGTGACGCAAAATATTTGAGCAGAGCCGCGCCGGTAGGGGTACAAAGCTCGCCTTCTGTTTTGCCTCCGTAAATAGGAACATCACGCAGAATATACGCCGTGGCGGGGGCGGGGACAGGCAGAATGCCGTGAGCGCACTTAACCTGACCGCTTCCGACATGAACGGGGGAGGCTACAACTTCATCGGGAGATATTTCGCTAATTAGCATACATACGGCGGTAATATCGGCAACAGCGTCCATTGTGCCGACCTCGTGGAAATGAATATCGCTTACCGGCAGGCCGTGAACATGGCTTTCCGCTTCGGCAATAATAGAATATACGTTCAAAACGTCCTCGGCAACCTTTGCGGGAAGGTCGCAGTGACCGGTGATAATATGTCGGATGTCATCCATACCGCTGTGATGGTGGGGATGACCGTGTCCATGCCCATGGTGGTGATGCTCATGCTCGTGGTGGTGATGCTCGTGCATATCTTCGCTTTCTTCCGTGCCGTGGACTTTGACCGAAATATGAGTTCCGACAATGCCGCACTTTTCGGATTTTTCTTTTGTATACTCAACGCCCGGAATACCGAGAGCATTTAATTTATTTAAAAATGAATCCGGGTCGGGGAGAAGCTCGAGCAGAGCGGCGGTAAGCATATCGCCGGCAGCTCCCATGCCGCAGTCAAAATATAAAGTCTTCATTATTTTGCCTCCATGTGGTTTATCATACTTGCTATATATCCCGCGCCGAATCCGTTGTCTATGTTGACCACCGAAACTCCGCTCGCGCAGGAGTTGAGCATGGAGAGCAGAGCGGATATCCCGCCGAACGAAGCGCCGTATCCTACGCTTGTCGGAACTGCGATAACAGGACAGTCGGCAAGTCCGCCAATAACGCTCGCGAGGGCGCCCTCCATGCCGGCGATTGCAATTATTACCGAAGCGCTCATTATTTCATCGACGTGCGATAAAAGACGGTGAACGCCCGCAACGCCTACATCGTAAAGACGCACAACGCTGTTGCCGAAGCACTCGGCGGTAAGAGCAGCTTCTTCGGCCACGGGAATATCGCTTGTTCCGCCCGTGGCAACCACTATGTTTCCTATGCCGTTTGGCTCGGGTTTTCCGCCTATTATGCCTACTCTTGCTTCAGGATAGTATTTAAAGGAAGCGTCCTGCAAGAAAAGCTTTGCGGCTTCGTGACTAAGACGGGTGATAAGTATTCGCTGCTGTCCCTTTTGCTTCATTGTTTCGGTTATACCTAAAATCTGCCGCGGAGTTTTTCCCGCGCCGTAAATTACCTCCGAAACCCCTTGGCGCAGTTTTCTGTGCAGATCGACCTTGGCGTAACCTATATCCTCATATGGCTCGGTTTTAATTTTCAAAAGGGCGTCGTCAACGGTTATTTTGCCGTCGCGAACGCTCTCGAGAAGCTGTTTGATTTCTGTTTTCATTACTTTTCCTCATTTTTATTTAAAAACAGCGGCTCTGCCAAAGGGCAGAACCGCAGGGTTTGTCTATTTCTTCCTAAAAAGGGAGTTTTTAATAACGCCCCTGGGGTCCTTGATAAGAAGAATAACCAGCCAGATGATAAGTCCCAGCGCAACAACCGAAAGTCCGAGAAAGAAATCGTTAAGCATATCGACCGGTGCGGGGGTAAAATATTCGGCTTTAAGCTCGGTGTACTCAACAATAGCGTCAATTAACCACATAAGCGACGCGCCCCAGAATATCCAGCAGAGTATTCCGACCTTCATCTGACTTTGCGGAGCGTTTTTATACCAGATTATTGTGCTGATAATTGCGGCAAAAAGGCAGGTGAGCAGGGTCATTTTGCTTTCCTCCCGTTAGCTCTCGGAGGGAAGAGCTTTCTGCGCTCTTTTCTCGATAACCGAGCATACGGCTAAAATGCCAAGCCATGCAAGTGTGACGATAACGGCCATACCAACGCCGGCCGTGGCTATTTCATACAGCATTTCGGAAGCGTCGGCAGGATTGCTTGCGGCAGTCAGGAAGGGAAACCAGGGTGTTACCTCGCCGTGCCAAACGTGCTCGAAAGCAAGCAGGGCAGAGCCGCCCCACAGCATGTTATTAAGCCATTTGAGCTTTCTTGAAAAGGGGATTTTTTCCGCGTTCTCAAAATGATTTCCGTCAAGATTGACCATTACGGTTTCGCTTTTTTTCTCTTTTTTCTCAATTACCTTTGTAACAATAGTGGTTACTATAGCTTCGGTGACCGGAGCAAGAAAACATGCCATTATTTTGTCCTCCACAACTTAAATTCTTTTGAAAGGAATATACACTTAAAAAGTATATATTACTAAAATTTATTATATATTGGGCGTAATGTTTTGTCAATCTTTTTTGATGTTTTCGTCAATAAAATTCATATAAGGTTTGCGGTTATATACGCTGTCGGGATTATCCTTATACCATGCAAATTCTTCACGCAGACCGTCTTCAAGTGACACGGTATCGGGCATGAGCGCGCACTGTCTGCCAACGTCGAGCACATATTCGTAATCGTGGAAGCAGAAATAGCTTCTCTGCGGAATATCTTTATACACATTTACAAATTTCGGCTCTTTGCCCGCCGCCTTATAGCACAGCTCGACCCACTGTTTGATTGTAACGGTGTCGGGATTACCCACATTGAAAATATGCTCACCCGGATGCTTTTCCACAAGAATTTCGGCAAAGCGGCAAAAATCGGATACATTGAAAAACTGCAGCTTCATACTTCCGTCCCCCGGCAGATAGAAGGGTCTGTCGGCAATCGCGCAGTCAAAGGGAAAGGCTTCGCGGTACAGGTTTTCAAAAATACCGTAAAAATAGGGCGGGCGCAGTATATAGGCGTTTGGAACATTTGCCTGCAAATACCTCTCGGCGGCAAGCTTATTTGTGCCGTAATCGCCCCAGACGCTGTTAGGTCCGCACTGCTGATCCTCGGTAAAGGGCTGAGGGTTTGTCTCGGGGTAAACCGCGCTGGAGCTGACAAAGATATAATCGTCAAAACCGACGCCGCTTTCCAGCAGATTTTTAATATCCTGCTTAGTGTATGCCGTTATATCTAATATAAGGTCAAAGTGCCTGCCTGCAAGAATATCGCCGAGGTTTTCTCGGTCGCCTTTTATCAGCTCAACGCCGGGGATCTGTTCCCTGCTGCCGCGGTTGAGCACCGTTACGTCATTGCCCTTAGCCGCGAAATACTGTGCCGCGAATTTACTTACAAATGTCGTTCCGCCTGTAATTAATATTTTCATAGCTGTACCTTCCTTTGTATTTTGTGATAATATTCTACTATAAATGAAATAGAATAGCAATAAATTTAACACCGAAAACACAGCAGTACA
>JAFRVM010000280.1 GCA_017438505.1 Clostridia bacterium
AGGAAATATACACCATCTCGTCGTGTTCTTTGCGCAGACGGATAATCTCCCCGGCCAGATATTCGCGCTCTTTATCCCCAGGCGCAAGTTCTTTGCTCTCTGCGGTTACAGGAACATATTCTACAAAAATGACCGCCTTGCAGCCCCTCTCGGCGAGGTCTTTAAGGAAAGCGTCTGAGGTTACCTCGCTTATATTCTGCGTAGTAACCGTTACCGAAGCGCCGAAAATAAGCCCGCGTTTTTTCAGCTCTGTCATATTGGAAATGAGCTTGTCGTAAACGCCCGCTCCGCGCCTTGAGTCGGTAATTTCCCTGCCGCCCTCGATGCTCATTATGGGGACAAGATTGCGGCAGCGGTCAAAAAGGGTATAGTAGTCCTCGTTCATATAGGTTCCGTTTGTAAAAATCGGGAATAAAATACTCTGCTTTTTGCCCGCGGCATCTATAACGCCCTTACGCAGCAGCGGTTCGCCGCCCGCAAGAAGAATAAAGCTTATGCCGAGCTGTTCGGCCTCGTAAAATATTTTCAGCCACTGGTCATCGGTGAGCTGTCTTACGGGCTCGGCGTCCACGGTCGCGTGATTGCACCGTGAATAGCACCCCGCGCAGTGCAGATTGCACTTGCTTGTAATGCTCGCAATAAGGAAGGGCGGGATATGCTCTCCGGCGTCCTCCGATGCTCTTCTTTTTTTGGACGCTGCCCTGCTGGCAAGGGCGAATTTTGCCATAAACGCGCTCTCGCGCGGGTTTTTGAAGGTGGCTTTAAGCGCGTCGCCGACGACCCGCTCCACGCCCCGGGTCATATATTCCTGAATATCAAAATTTTCGTTCATAGAGAAACCTCCGATCCGGTTTTACAGCGCAGCCTCGACAGCCTTTCTCACGTCCTTCATATCCACGGTAGGCTCAAATCTTGCAATCACTTTGCCCTCGCGGCTGATAAGGAACTTTGTAAAATTCCACTTGATATATGCCTTATCGCCGAATTTCTTGTTGTTCATATCGGCAAACTTGCTCATTGCGGCATTTTTTATGCCCTTGCCGAAGCCCTCAAAGGGTTTTTCGCCTGCCAGAAAAGCGTACAGCGGGTCGGCATTATCTCCGTTGACGTCTATCTTTGCAAACTGAGGAAATTCCGTTCCGAATTTAAGGGTGCAGAACTGATGTATCTCATCATCGCTTCCGGGAGCCTGATTTGCAAACTGGTTGCAGGGGAAATCAAGAATCTCGAATCCCTTGTCACGAAGATCTTTGTACATCGCCTCAAGCGGGTCATAGTGGGGAGTAAAGCCGCAGCCTGTCGCCGTGTTGACAATAAGCAGCACCTTGCCCTTGTAATCCGAAAGGCTAACGTCTATGCCTTTTCTGTCCTTAACCGTAAAATCGTAAACTGTTTTCATTTTAATTATCCTCCTTGTTTTTTGTATCCTTTGAACTGCCAAGCAGTTCATAAAGCAGCAAGTATAGGGTCTGCGCTTTTTCCGGCGGCAGATTTATACATTTTGCCACGCCGTCCGGAACATCCTTCGCCTTTATCTGCAGGTCTTTTCCCGCCTCGGTCAGAGTGATGACAACCACACGGTCGTCCTTTTGGCTTCTGTGCTTTTCAACATACCCCGCCGCCTGCATTTTTTTAAGCAGAGGGGTCAGCGTGCCGTTGTCCAGCATAAGCTTTTCACAGAGCTCGCCGACTGTAACCTCCTTTTTTTCCCACAGCACAAGAAAAACAATGTACTGGGTATATGTAAGCCCCAGAGGTTTGAGAAACGGCGTATAATGATTTACAACATTGCGCGCCGCCGCATAAAGCGGAAAGCACAATTGATTTGAAAGCTTCATCGCTTCTTCGTAATTGTATTCCATATAAAAGCCTCCTATGTATTTGAAGCAATTATATTTTATCAAATATTATTTTGTTTGTCAAGAGCTTTTTTACCGATTTTGGACAAAAAAAGCAAACTGTTATAAATAACAAAAACAGCGCCTGCCTCTTTTGGAGAAGCAGACGCTGTTTTAAAATTAGTTTGCCTTATTAAAGCATTGGCTCTTTTAACATAAAACGCAAAAATTATTGCGCCGTATGCTCCGGGTCACAGCTAGAAGATATCATAATTCATTAAATCGACATACCATGAGTTACCGATTTTGACAACCGGAATGGTCATAGGAATACTGGTACTGTCATCGCTGCCCTTTATTTTTAGCGTTATCCTGACACTTTTGGCAGCGGATACCTTTATGTCATAATCCTCATAGTCTTCTTTTATATCATCCAAATCATCGCCTCTAATGTTTCTGTCATTTTTAATTTTGCAAGTAACCTTTAAGTGGTCTCCATAATAGTCTTCTAAATACTCACGAGATTCTTCAAGCGATTCTTCGAGTTCTTCTATTAACTCTCTTTTGCTCATGTCTTCTTCATCCATAAATTCTCGCAGCAGTTTTTTAGGCATCATATTTACTATGCCTTTTGCGTTGCCGTCAAACTGATATTTAACAAATTTTTTTACAGTTGACTTATAGCCTCTTCCTCCAAAGAGAGAAATAAGCAGAATAATAAGAAGAACCGCGATTCCCGCAACGGTTATCATACCGATTTTTTTATTTTTCTCGCTTAATCCCGTAATAAAAGACTTCCCCGGGAAACCCGCTGCCACCGGCTGGGGCTGATACTGGGGCTGATACTGAGGCTGGGGCTGTGGCTGGGGCTGCTCAATCACCGTAAGGGGTGAACCGCACTCTGTGCAAAAAGCCATATTATCGTCATTCTGATGTCCGCAATTTCCGCAAAACATTTTTAGTCCTCCTTATAAATCAAAAAATTATTGTTGCTGTTATTAATTATTTTTGTGCTTATAGATTGTTAAAAAATACTTAAATTAAATACATCCAGATACCATGAACGACCGACTTTAATGAGCGGGATAACCGCAGTGTCTTCGTCTTCGCTCTTGCTGCCTTTAATTTTTATATTTGTCTCTACTTTTTTCGCAGCGGATATCTTTAGGTCAAACATCTCATATTGATCTTTTAATTTGTCAAGCTCATAGCCGGTAACATCCTCGACATCTTCAATTTTATATGTCATCTTCGCTCCTTTTCCAAATTCATCTTCAATACTTTCACGAGAATCCCCAAGAGTTTCCTGGAGATATTCAACAAGCTCACTTTTATCCCTATTTGTGTTTTTTAAGGCAGTGTTTAAAAAATCCTTCGGTATCAAACTGACAATGCCCTTGGCATTACCGTTAAACGAATACTTAAGATATTTGTCTACGGTTGACTTATAGCTCCTTCCGCCAAACGAGTTGACAAGCAGGAAGATCAGCAAAGCCAACGCGGCTGCCGCGAGAGCAAAAATACCTATCTTTTTATTTTTTTCGTTTAACAGTCCTGTCATAAAAGACGGTCCTGCTGCCGCAGCCACCGGCTGGGGCTGGAACTGTGTCTGGGGCTGCTCAGTCACCGTAAGGGGTGAGCCGCACTCCGAGCAAAAAGCCATGTTGTCTTCATTCTGATGTCCGCAATTTCCGCAAAACATTTTTTTGTCCTCCTTGTGAAACAAAATTTTTAATTATTATTATACTTTTAGGTTGCTAAAAGGCGGCACCTAAAGTCATAATATCCATATACCATGAGCCTTCAATTTTAACAAGCGGGATAGTTCTAGTAAATTCGCCTTCATCCATGCTGCCCTTAATTTTGACCCTTATCCTAACATTTTTCACAGCGGATACCGTTAAGTCAAACAAATCATATCTATCTTTTATTTTGTCGAGTTCATAGCCTGTAACATCCTCGACCTCTTTAATCTCATGGGAAATTTTCACATCTTTCCCATAGTCAGCTTCGAAAGATTCATGAAAGTCACCATAAGTTTCTTCTATGAACTCTCTTTTAGTCATGCCCTCCTCTTCCAAAATTCGGTTTACAAGCTTCTCCGGTGTCAGGCTTAACAAACCTTCCGCGTCACCTTTATTCAGGTAACTAACGTATTTGTCTATAACTGCTTCGTAGCTTTTTCCGCCGGAAGCGCTTCCGCCACGGAGAAGGTTTTTTCCAAACACGGAAAAAAGCAGGAAACCCAGCAGTGCTACGGCAGCTACCGCGCCGATAATAACACCGATTTTTTTGCCTTTATTTCCCGTAGCCGCCGCAACCGGCTGTGGCTGATACTGTGGCTGTAGATACGGCTGAGACTGAGGATACGGCTGCGACTGGGGATACGGCTGCGACTGAGGCTGCTCGATCACCGTAAGGGGTGAGCCGCACTGTGTACAAAAGGCCATATTGTCTAAATTTTTATGTCCGCAATTTCCGCAAAACATTTTTACCCTCCTTTAAAACGAAATTTTTTAATTTTTATAATAATTATTGTGTTTTTAGATTTCTAACTGGAACCTAAAGTCAACATATCCAGATACCATGAGCCTTCCAATTTAATGACCGGGAGAGTATCAACATCTGAAAATTCATCCCAGCTGCCTTTAACTTTAATCCTTACCTTAACCTTTTTCGCAGCGGATATCTTTAGGTCAAATGCCTCATATTTATCTTTTAATTTGTCAAGTTCATAACCGGTAACATCCTCAACCTCTTCAATTTCATGGGAAATTTTCACTCCTTCCCCAAAGCTATCTTCAAGAGATTCAAACGTGTCGCTTAAGGATTCCCCGATAAATTCTGTGAACTCTCTTTTAGTTATGCCCTCCTCTTTCAAAGCGTTGGTTATAAGCTTCTCCGGCATCAGGCTTACCACGCCTTCCGCGTCACCGGTAGTCAGATAACTAATGTATTTGTCTACGACTGTTTCGTAGCTTCTGCCGCCTGAAAGGAGGCCTTTGTCACCGAGAAGGTTTTTTCCAAACATGGAAAAAAGCAGGAAACCCAGCAGTGCTACGGCAGCTGTCACGCCGATAATAACACCGATTTTTTTACCTTTCTTGCCCTTAGCAGCCGCAACCGGCTGTGGCTGCTCAATTACATCAAGGGGTGCGCCGCACTTGGTACAAAAGGACATATTCTCTTTATTTTTATGTCCGCAATTTTCGCAAAACATTTTTACCCTCCTTATAAATCAAAAAATTCTTATTGACGTTATTTATAATTTTTGTGCTAATAGGTTGCTAAAAAATATCTATCAGATACCATGAACTTCCGATTTTGACGACCGGAATAGTCTCAACAAATCCATCTTCATAATAGCTTCCTTTAATATAGATCTCTGTTTTGACCTCTTTAGCGGCGGAGATATTTAAATCATACATCTCTTTACCTCTTTTTTTCGCGTTATTCAGTTTATCACCGGTAATGTCCTCAACATCTTTAATTTTGTGAGAAACCTCTATTACCTCCCCGTAAAACTGTTCATCAATTTCACGCGTTTCTTCCAAATCATCCTGAAAAGATTTTATAAATTCTTCTCTATCCTCACCCTTTTTATCTAAAATATAGTTTAGATAATTTTCCGGAAGCAAACTGACAATGCCTTTAGCGTTATAGCTAAATCTATAATTAATATATTTATCAACGACTGTTTCATAGCTTCTGCCGCCTGAAAGACCTATATCGCCCGAAAGGAGGCCTTTATCACCGAGAAGGTTTTTTCCAAACATGGAAAAAAGCAGGGAACCCAGCAGTGCTACCGCAGCTGCCGCGCCGATAATAACACCGATTTTTTTACCTTTTTTGCCCGAAGTCGGAGCAACAGGCTGTGGCTGCTCAATTACATCAAGGGGTGCGCCGCACTGGGTACAAAAAGACATATTCTCTTTATTTTTATGTCCGCAATTTTCGCAAAACATTTTAACCCTCCTTAAATACTAATGCTTTATTGATACTCTGACAAGCAATTTTTAAAGCGAACCGCTCTTTTTTATTACTTTATCAATAAAATCCACAAATACCTTGCGTTCGGGATTTTCATATCCTTTAAACACGATATCGTTAATTTGATCATGATTAAACAGCAGCATTGTTTCCAAATTCATAAATCCCTCCGGATATACCACGCCGATGTAATCATATTCCTCCATTACTTCTTCGTTGTTTTTTCTGGATTGCATTATACCTATAACCATTGCTTTTTTAAGACCGTCCTTAAGCAACACGACACTGCCTATCGGCAAATACTCTTCAGATGCCAACATACCTTGATTCTCCTTTTTTATTATAATTATTCTATATTGGTTTTAACCCAATAAATCAAACCGAATAAGCGTCCGACAGCGCCGGAAGGCTCTGCCTGAGAGAGCTTGTGCACTGCGGCATTAGGACAATTAATTTATTAAAGCCATTATGCCGTTACCTATTTGCATACCGTAATCTACAAACAATTCGCCTGTGCTCCACAAGGCAACAAAAGGAACGCTGCATACGGTACCTACAACCTTTCCCCACAACGGAGCTCCCACTTCATCGCCTTTGCTGTTAATCCAGTCTGTTGTGGCGGAAATGTTTTCATTAAAGATGTTGGTAGCTCTTGACGGATCAATATCAATAAGATTAAAAGAAAAACCCTTTACTAAACTGGTTAATCCTGCCAAACCGGTGTCAAGCAGCGTCTGTCCGTAGTCATCAATATCATACTTTCCGTCATCCATTGTTTTTTGAGCAACATTTCCCACCAGACGGGTTGCCATGGTCGCCAACGAGATAATTGGCGCTAATACTTTAGTTCGTTCAAATTTATCGGCAAAATTAAATTTGGACGTATCCACTCCGTAATCATAAAGCTTTTCAGCCAGTTTTGAGCCGGATGAGATTATATCGCCGGCATCCATAAGGAAATCCGGAACAGTACCGTCTCCTGCTTTTATGAATTTCTCAAATATTGACAGAAAGGCGCTTACAATTCCCAATTCATTTGAAACATCCTTCTCGCCTTCATCACCTATCCATTTGATTGTATTTCCGATTACTTTGACACTCGCGGCTGAAAGTCCCGCAAGGTTGGCAAACGGATTTTCTCCGTCTAAGTGGTTATTGGCAAATTCAACCAATGAATTAAAATATTCAAGTATCCCGCCTGATTTTTCTGCAAACGGGTTATCAGCCTTATCATCTATAAACGAAAGAATATCAGAAAACAGTCCTAATATATCATTCAATTTATCACGGACATTTCTTGTATCTTCCTCCCCGTGAGCCACCCCGGTAATCAGTGATACAATAGAATTGATGAGCCTTTTAATTTCCTTTTTGTCCCTGTCACCGTCTGTTTCGGTGTGCCCGAACTGAGCATTGTTGTCCAAAATGCCCGACAGGTTTTTTGTCCCGGAAGCATTTCGGACAATATTATCTTCTGCACTGCTGTATTTATCTAAATATCTGTTTAATTCCGTATAGAACAACTGGATTTTTGCGCTTATATCAGATAAAGATCCGTTTACGGAATTAAACTGATCATTGATGCCGTTTCTTGATAATACCGCATGGTATATACCGCTTCTTTGAAGCCTGATTCCGGATGCTATTGTGTTTATTGAATTTCTCGCATTCGGAAGAGCGGAATTTGTCTCATTTCTGGAGCTTTCGATATTAATATTAATTTTAGACATCTATTCACCTCCCGACTTAATTAAGAAAGGGACTTAACCTTTGCGGAAGCCGAGTTGTAACGTGACAACGCATCGTAATACCTTCTGCGCGCCTCGTTCATGTTTCTTTCGACAGCATCGGTGGGATTGCTGTAATAAAGATTTTGAAGCCGTATGTAATTCTGCTTTGCCGCAGAAAACTCAGATGATGCCCGGTTAAACGCAACTTTTGCGGCGGCAAGGTCCTCCTCGCGCTTGACCTGAGCTGCCGATGATATAATTTTATTGCTCAGTGACGTCAGCTGAGTGGAAACACTATCGATTTCACGAATCAGTTTATCCAGTCCTGCTGAGATGTTTGCCATTTCGGACGCATCCCAGTTCTGATGCAATGTGTTTTTGTATGATTGAAGGATTCTTTTAACTGTTGTAAGGTCGTCGGTATATGCAGATATTCTTCTTGCCTGTGCATTGGTTTGATAAAGATCAATACCCATGTTTATCCCTCTTTCATCCTATGCGAATTAAAAGTGTCTGCGGATGGCAAACGGAAACGGCCTGTTTGCCATCCGCGTTATATTAATTGAAATCAATTGAAAGCGTTTGCGTTGCTCTCAATGGCAGTCTCGGTTTCCTCGTAGGATTCGGCAACCGCCTGCTCAAGGAATTTTGCGTATGATTCTACAACATCATGATAGCTCTGGAAATACTTGGATGCAACTCCGGCAAATTTGGCCTGAATAGCGTCGCAGCCGTCACTCTGCCATGAACTCTTTATGTTTGTCATGGTTGTCTGGATATCAAGTAAATCTTTGTTGAGCGATTCATTAAGCGCTCTGATTGTCGCTGCGGTAGCTCTGACTTCCGCAGTAGAAATTTTAATTCCGCTGATAGCCATTACTTATTCCTCCTTTAATTTGCCAGCTTCGATGACTGGGAGATAATATCGTTCTGCGTTGCGGTGTACCTTTGCGCGCTTGTTCTCAGGAATGTTGAGTAATCCAGCATAAGCTTATACATAAGCTGAAAATCATCCTCAAAGCCTTTAACCTGCGAGGTATACGCCACATTGTCCGCACCATCCCATGCGGCCTGCATGTTAGCGATTTCGGTGTAAAGCTTCATGTACACCTTCTGATAGTCTGCTGCAAGCGAATCAATTTTTTCCGAAGCGCTTGTAAGCTGCTGAGGGTCAACCGTTATTTTTCTTGCCATAGAAAAACCTCCTTAAATATTTATCAGTAAGCCGCCTTTGCCTAAAGACAGCATACGATTTACCGTAAAACACCGCCGCCTCCGCCTTCTTTGGTATTTGAAGGGAAGAATAATCCGGCAAAATTTTGCGCATTTTTTTTAAACCGTCCTCAAGACCCCTTACCCTTGGGGTATATGCCGCATGCTTTTACCGATGTTTATATCAGGATTAACTGCGAGCCGTTTATAAGTCCGAGTTCTGTCGGCGTGGAATTGACGTTGAGTATCAAGCCGCTCTCTTTGCTGCACAGCACCGCGTCGTCGTTTGAGCGGTATACGCCGTTTGTGTATTTTTCCAGCGCCTCGGAAATCAGCGCTATAGCCTGGTAAAGATAGATATCCTTTGGAACTTTAACGTCAAATTTCTGCATAAGCGCGGGGACATATATTTCGAATAACAACTGATTCATCTTTAATACTCCTCTGCCTGGCCGGATTCGGGCTGAATAAGCTTGGCAATCTTATATTTGCCGTTTTTAATGATTACGCCAAACTCCCCGCCGAGTTCTTTATACAGATCTCCGCCCATTTTTGTTATTCTGAACTGATACTGGTCGGATATTCCGTCACCGATCCATATTCCGTCGCCGTTGCCGTTTTTGCCCGTATACCATGAGCGTACCGAGAGATCACGCAGGTTTGAGGAGGCATCGCAAACAATAAACGACATTGCATAAGCCGGAACGCACTTATCCAGTATGACGTCAAGTTTATCCTTTCCGTCCGCGCTTAAAATCCGGGTAAGCGAAGTAAACGACGGGAAAATGCAGACCCTGTGTGTAAACTGTTTTTTGGGATTGTCCTTCAGCTCATTGTGACGGTCAAGCATAAAATTGAACAGCCTGACAATTTCTTCTTCGGCGTCACTGTTGATATAGTCGTAGCTTCTTGAGCCGGATGACGAGAATACCGAATCAAAGTCATACGCAGTTACGCTTACATTTGGGTTCATTCCCAAAATTTCGGACAGGCCTTCCGAAAACCTTGAAATACATACTTCGTCCATAGACGATACAACAGTCAGCAGGTTGTTCTTCAGATCGAGAGTTATTACTTCAAGACTTGAGCGGTTTACGCCGACAGGGGTAGCTTCAAGCAGGTTATGGTGTCCTGCAAAGAATCTTGTATCCACCTTGTCCGGAAGAACCGGAACCGGTTTTGCAAAATTAACGGCGGTTTGACTGATACGGTCGCACACATCACGAACAGTATCAAATACCTGCGCCGGAGCTGCGCAGTGAGCTGTCTGGAATTCAAAAACAGCTTCTTCTTTGAATACGCCCCTGCCTTTTATGCGGTCGGGGAAAACACCGTTTGTGTTTCCTAAAATTCCGGTATAATCCATATTGTCGTTCATCTGCAAAACAAATGTCTGACCGAAATTCTGCAAAAGCTTGTATCTTACCGCGTTGGTTCCGGTAGCGCTGATTACAAAATTAATACCGTATTTTGCACCCTCTCGAGTCAGGTAAAAAACCTCATCCTCAAGGTTATCGTTGGTTTCGAGAAACGCTGCAAAATTATTGATAAAAACAAGAATATTCGGCGCTTTTGTTTCGCTTTGCAAGTTGAAAAGCCGCAGCTCTCCTCCATACTCAACAAACAGCTTTTTTCTTGAAGCTATTTCATTTCTGAGCAGCTTGAAAAGATTAAAGGTTTTTTCAGTATCGGCAGCGAATACCACATCGCCGACCTGAGGCGCTTTTTCAAATATTCGAAGGGTCTCCGCGCCGAAATCAAGTATATAAATATTAAGACTTTCCGCCGTATGGGTTGTAATCAGGTCGAAAATCATTGTCGAAATGAAGGTGGTCTTTCCGCTTCCCGCAGTTCCGTAAACGACAGCGTTGCCATTTTGGGTGATCGGAACCGTCAGCAGATCACGGGCCTGATTCTCGGGAATATCATATTCGCCCACAACCGGGTCAAGAATGAATGTATCTGAATGCACGTGATATTTTTCACGCAGGTCGGACAGTAAAATAACAGGCGGAAGGGGTTCCTGCCACAGCGGACGAACGCGGAGATTTTCAGACGACGCAATTTTGCTGATATAACCGGTTATTGCATCGAGCTGCTTCATGGGATTTACAATATTTGAACGTCCCGTCTGCAGACGCGCGCCCTGGACCGCATGACCGTTATTATCTATTATTAAAACTTCTTTTTCTTCTTTTTTGGAAAAGGACTCCGACGGAATGTACGGCGCCCCTGCCCATGCAGACTGCCCTATTTCAAACAGCTCGTTATAGCCGACCTGAAGATAAAACCTTCCGGTGTCCGACAGCTCGGCCGCGTCGGGTCTTTTCAGCATATCCATACTGTCCGCGCGTTCCTGAACCTTCAGGCACACACGAAAGCGGCTGTTGCTCCATATCTGATCGTCAACAACGCCCGCGGGCTTCTGTGTCGCAAGAACCAGATGAACACCGAGACTTCTGCCTATTCGGGCAGCGCTTACCAGCTGTGTCATAAACTCCTGCTGTTGTGTTTTCAGTTCGGCAAACTCGTCGGAGATGATGAAAAGATGCGGAAGGGGCTCATCTACACTGCCGTTTCTGTAAGCCTTTTGATATTTATAAATGTCAATATTGCTTACACCGAGCTTCTTTCCGGCTTTTGAAAAAATCTCCTGACGCCTGTTTAATTCGCTTTTTATCGAGATGAGCGAACGCTTAATTGCAGAGCCGTCCAAATTGGTTATAATTCCCGCTGTGTGCGGCAGATTTTCAAACGCCTTGGCCATGCCGCCGCCCTTATAGTCGATAAGAATAAAGGCTACTTCTTCGGGGCTGTAGTTGATCGCAAGAGAAAGAATGTAAGTAATTATAAACTCACTCTTTCCCGAGCCGGTCATTCCGGCAATCAATCCGTGAGGGCCGTGAAATTTTTCGTGAAGATCCAGATAGAAAATATCACCGTAGGAATTTACGCCCACCGCAGCCTGCAGCGATTTTGTCGGGTCATTATCTTTCCAACGGCTCAGCGGGTTGAGGTGCTCAACCTTTCCGACCCCGAACAAATCAAGGAAGGATATCATTGTCGGAAGAGCGTGCAGTTCCGCGGCATTGTCAAGCTGTATATTAGCAAGCTTTACGGCAAGAGGCCTCAAATCGCTGTCTATTGATATATCGTTTCGGAAAGGAACTGGCTTTCCGGATGTATTTTTTGTATTGTAAATACTGCATTGATCTCCGGCGACCTCTATTGTGACGCTGCACTCCTTGGGCAGCAGATTGCGGTCTTCGGAGAGAGAAATAACGCTTATATTTATATCCTTGTGAAGTGAAAGAAGATTCCTGACAGACTCATTTTTGATGGAGAGCTTCCTCGAAAGGGAGAAAACTATATAGTGCGGTAATTCTTCCTTCAGCGCATCGTCGCTCATGTTGAGACGGTTGCTTATAATCTTGTCAAGATATGCGGACAATTCCTTCAGTTCGGTATTGTTTGTCGCGATAAAACGAAAGTCCTTTGCGTCATCCCAAATGTGCGGAAGCCATTTTACAAAGGAAAAGTCCTCATCCTCATACAGGAAAATGAATTTGACCTCGTCATAACTATACAGGGTCGCCAACTGCAGAACAAGACCCTTTACAAAGCTTTTGGTCAGCTGCGGATTTCCGTAGATGCCGGTCACGCGGTTTTCAATCAGTGAATATGTAATCGGAACATCGTGCAGAATCTTGGGCGACTCGCACAGCGCGTACATATCATCCTCAAGGTTGTCTTCCTCGAGATGAAATCTTTTTTCCTGGTAATTTATATGACCAACCATAGGTATATCGCCCGAACCGAGCTTAAGGGTCAGGAAGTCGTTATGTGAGACAGCTCTCTCCCATAACTGTGTCGAGACAAGCTGTATCCGGCTGATACACTCTTCGATTGTAATATTATTCTCTTTCAAAATTGCGGACTGCTTTGAACATTCATCGGAAAACTCCTGTTCCAGCCCTTTTAAATATTCCGTATACTTTTTCTGGCGGACAGCCTCACTTTTTTTCCTTTTTCTTTTTTCGTAGCTCCTCGATATGACCGGCCACAAAACCGTGCCCAGAACCATACTCAGGGACATTACCGCGGAAGGAATGGCGGACTTGATATTTCCGCTTGCCATTGCATTATTTATTGCAAATACGCCTGTTGTCATGGCGGCCATTCCCATTGTTGCGGAAGGACCTATGAGAAGAACCATTGGAGTCTCGTTTCCGTTTTGATTTGAAGGAGGAGAATCCACCTTAAATTCGCGGCATACGATGTCCCTTTTAAATCTCGGTGCGCGGTAAAAATAGGATTCGTTAATCTGTCCGTCCTGGCCGTCGGGGTCAATGGCGTAGTCTGTTGCCATCCTTTGAAACGGAAATATCCTGTCCGAAAGGATAGAGACCTGGCCGTCGGGATTGTTGACCGAAATAAATCCGACTCCGATAATAATTTTAAGACCCATTACATAGACAACGTCTCCCAGCTTCAGCGGAGTATTTCCGTTAATGCCGCGACCGTTTACAAATGTGCCGTTACGGCTGTTGTTATCCGCAAGTCTCCAGCTTCCGTTCTCAAACGAGAGAAAGGCGTGTTGGGACGAAACGACAGAGTTGTCAAACACAATATCATTTGATTTTAATCTGCCTATGGATAATCTCGTATTGTCAAGGACCGTGTATTTTTGAAACTGGTTTCTGTCTCCGGTGACCGGCTCGGCAAAAAGCACCGCCTTTTGGGGGTATCCGTGAATTCTTATGCTGTAAAAGTGCAGCGGTTCGATTGCGATTCTTGCCGCGGTACGTTCCTGAGAGTCAAAAATTTCCGCGTTGGGATTCGATTTAATCCACCACTTGTCCTCTACACCTTCAACACTGATCAGATCATATACCTCGCCGGAGGCCGCAGTATCCCGCAGCCAGAACTGTCCGTTTACCTTTTCGGGCAGAACAAGTGTCTGAATTTGCTCCGATTTTAGCAGTGTAAGAATCATATACTTGCCCCTCAATCAATTATTCCTTAACATTTTCTTTGCGCTTTCAATGCGGTTTAGCGGCAGTCCCGCCGCCAAACCGCAAATAAACAGGACAAGGCGGGTTAATCCATCATAAATTCCATATCTTTGTAGTCTAAAGAATATCCCAATAAATTTATGCCCTGTTCATTAAACACTAAATTGGTGTTTCTACCAATTTTTTCGGTTTCACCACCGTTATAGTATTCCAGTTGACCACTACCTCGATGTGGATCTTGAAAGTTGTCTAAATAGAACAGCTTATCTTTTGCAACCGGGCAAAACATAAAAGCTCCCTTTGCAAGAGTCTTAGTTTCCTTTCCGTCATACTGAACAACTTTTCCCGTGAATGCGTCTTCGTCTTCATTGTTAAAATCTGTCATATAGAAAAGTGTTCCGTCACTGGAATAGTGTACAAACTCGGATTCTGCTAAAGGACCGTCATAAAAATCGAGTCCGATTATCACGTCAGAATCAATCTTTTTGTCGTTTATATATAGATCACACGACACATAATCACCATCTTCTTCAAGCTCAATAGGGTTTCTTGCGGTGATTATCTCGTCTTTATCATTTAAACAATACTTCACTATATCTGTATACAACAATTCAGGCGCGCCAATCTTATCACCGGTCAAATCGATTTTATACAAATCTTTTTCGGAGTTCAAATCGGATGTAAAAAGATAGTACAAAGAAGTTTTTTTACTGTTTGTTCGCACCTCGCTTAACCAAACGTCCGTATTCAACTCGGAAACATTCCCGCCCTTTGAAATAAAAATCTTATAGGCGCTGTAGTATTCGCCGGTGATAATGCCCCTAATTTCAGCAGTGGACATATCCGGGTTGGCACTATAATACTCCGAAAACTTCATTGAACCGAAGTTGTCAGGATTGAAAGCGCGAAACAGTATAATGTCATCCTTCTGATACATTTGAAAATTATTTTCTAAAATGCGGTAATCTAAATAATCGGCTATTTTCTTCGTAGCGATTCCATCATAGTAATAAACCGAAAGACTTGGCAAAGCAAAAGACCTCATTTCTTTGCGAAGCTGTTCCCGTTCTTCCTTTTCTTCATACTGCGCATAGAGACGCTCGTATTCGGCAGTGTACTCATAGACTATTGGGGTTCCCCACCAGCTGTAATCCCATTCTTTCCAATATTTGCTGTCATTTTCGTCTGGCTCTTCTATTTGAGCATCTGATTGAATCAAATCATCCTCAAAAAAATCATAAACGCTAACAAATTCGGAATCATCAACTAAATATATCACTTCACCTTTTTCATTGACGCTGAAAAAGGTAACTTGGGTTGTTTCCATATCATAGTCGGCTATCTTTTTGTTCCCGTTCTTTGAAAGAACATAAATCGAATCGTAATCGGCATATGCCAAAGCGGGAGCGGAATAACCGCCCTCCTCATCAACAGTCATTGAATTGAAACCCGCATATTCTATATCCTCGGCAACCTTTTCGGCTTCAAGGCTTTTTGAATCAACTGAATAAAGCTCATCATCTATCATATAAGCTATAAAGCTTCCGTCTTCGCTAACAAAAAAGCTCTCGACTCCTTTTGCGATTCTCTTTCTTTCTTTGAAGTCGTGGCAATAGAACGTGCCTTCTTCATTCAGGTAAAAGAGCCGCTTCTCGTCTGCGGTCAGAATATAACCGCCTTTAATCTCGCTGTCGATTTCTGTCGGATCTGTTTCAGCCGCTTTTTTGTCAAACTTAAGCGTTTTTAAGGTGTATGTATCGTCATCGTCGTCAACCTTGTCAACAAACAGTACGGTATTGCTGTTTTTAAGATATTTTGTTCCCATCAAAACACGCGACATGCCATCCTCAACGTCACCGTCAACAGTTAGTTTGCCAGACAGCCGAACGGGTTCGGCTTTTTTGTTGTCCGCGTCCAGCGCATACAGTTTTTCGTCGTCAATATAGAACACGATATTGCGGTCTTTGGCGCCTTTAAGAGAATTAACAAGCGGTACAACGACAAAAAAGACCATAGCAAGCGCGGCTGCGGCCGACGCCAGCGCTATAACTATCTTCTTTGTCGTTTCGTTCCATAATCCTATTAATTTGGACAAATCGGGTACTTTAATGCTTGTATTTGCCCGGGGAACAACCGTCGGAGGAACAGTTGGAGCTTCAACTGCCTGAGGAGCGGCAGGGGCTTCAACTGCCTGAGGAGCGGCAGGGACTTCAACCGTTTCCGGAACTTTGGGGACTTCGACCGCCTTGGAAACCTCCGGAGTATCAGCTTGCGAAATTACCGGATGCGGAGTACCGCATTTGGCGCAAAATTTCTGATTTTCTTTGAACTGGGTTCCACATTTACTGCAAAACATACACACACCTCAATTTTTGTTGTATATTTTTTTACGTTTTTTGGGAGATACAGACTGTATTTCGCAAAGCAGTACGGTAATATTATCCTCTCCGCCTCTTTTAAGCGCGTTGCTTACAAGCGAAGAAGCGGCGTCCTCCGTAGTTTTTTCTTTTGCGGCAATCTCACAAATATCGTCTTCTGACAGCATATCGGTCAGCCCGTCGGAGCAGAGAAGAAAACGGTCTCCTTCAAGGTAATCGCCCATGGAAATAAACGGTTCAAGCTGCATCTCCTCTTCGGGGATCCCGAGAAACTGCGTCAAAGGAGGCTTTTCGCACGGGCTTCCCTCCAGCACATGATCCGATGATATCTGCTTGATTTCGCCGGATCTCAGGCGGAATATCCTGCTGTCGCCGAGATTGCATATTGCTATATCTTCTGTGCCGAAGCGGATTATTGCCGCGGTAGTACCCATTAAAGATATTTTTTCATTGCGCGCGTATTCACAAATTTTTTCGTTAATAAAGCTGCAAAGCTCGGTCAAAAGTACGGGAGCGTCGGCGGATTTGCCGTCAAAGAGAGCCGTTTCGCTTGCGGCGATATAAGAAGCTATATCGCCGCAAGCCTCGCCGCCCATACCGTCATAGACGGCCACCAAAGCGTTTGCCGAAGAGAGGATTTGTCCGGTCAAAAGGATATCGTTTTCATTTTCCTGCGTTCTGTATTGCGCCTGAACATAAAAGTTATCCTGATTTGACGCGCGCACCCCGCCCTTTATGTTGATGCAGCAGTATTCAATTTTATAAAGAGCCGGCATAGCTACCCCCTCGTTTTTATTCTGTCCAAAGCATCATATCCATTAAAATAACCGCATTGTGACTAGACCAGCTATAATAGTTATCATGTATTTCGAGTTCTATTTTAATATAATCGGCGCCGGAAATATTTGCCGTAAATTTAAATAAATCTGTCTTGCGTCTTATAACCGGAGAGGTATATACCAATTTACCGTCGGCATATATTTTAAACTGGCAATTTCCGTTCTCGGCGATGTCCGCATGCGGAACGACTGAGCCGGTAAGCAGCTTATACTTGCCATATAAACGATATTCAACAGAATACGGACTATTCCCACTGTAAAATATTTTATAATTGGAAGTGTCCGTATAGGTCTTCTGGAACGGGTCGGTCGGATCTCCGTCATTCCATTCCCAGCCGCCGTTTATCGGAGTAAGGGTTGCAAGCGAAACCGGCTGTTTTGCCTTTACATCTTCAAGCTTTTTCTTCAAAGCCTCATTGTCGGGAAGGACCTTGAGCGCATCCTCAAGCGCGGCGATGGCCGACGGGAAATCTCTCTTTCCTGTCAGTGCGTCCGCCTTTGCTATCATCGCGGAGACAAACTTATTGATGTAATCTTCTCGCAGAGCCTTTAATTCCGCGTCGTCTTGGTTGGCGTCTATCGCAGTTTCAATTGCGCTTATGGCGCTTGCAAAGTCGCCCTTGGCCGCGCTGTCAGCTGCCGCCTTTACACCTTCGGCCTTGATTTTTGCGGAGTTTTCGCTCTTGTAAACCGAAATCTGCTCGGAAAGCTTGACGTCATCGGGAACTATTGTCAGCGCGTTTTCCAGCTCGGAGATGGCGAGCGTATACGAGCCTTCCTCTACGTATTTTGCGGCAGCCGCAAGCTCGGCGTCTCTGTATTTTTCAATAGCGGTGGCAAGCTTTGTTTTTGCCGATTCGTAGTTGGAATCGTCTTCGATAACCTTTTTGTAATTGGTTATGGCTTCGGCGTACTCGCCCTTTTCAAACAGCGATTCCGCCGTGTTGAAAGCTGTGCGTGAGTTGTTTAACGCCGTAATTGCCGATTTGACCGACTTTATGGTGTCGGAAAGCTCAGAAATGCCCATTTTTTCAATGGTTGCAACTTCCATTTTTGCTACTTCGTATTCTGTCTTTCCGGAATAGAAATTCTCTTTTGTTTTTTTCAGTCGGCCTTTAAGCGTACGGACAAGCGTTCCGCTCGCGTCGCCGTCAAAGTCCTCCTGATATATGGAAAGAGCCTGGTTATAATCGGCTTTGTTCAAAGCGCGAATAATCCTTTGTTCGCTGCTTGTAAAATACGCAATCGTAAGCGATATCAGGGTAATCGCCAACGCGGCAGCCACGGAAAGAATTATTATCTTTTTCTTGTTTTTGCGCAGTTTTTCAATAAACTCGTTAGGTTTCTTGGGAGGCTTTTGCGCCTTGACCTGAGCCGTGTCAAATCTGTTTACCACAGGGGGCTGTTTTGCCGCATTGTACGCGGGAGCCTGAGGTGCTGCGGGATACGCAGGAGCCTGAGGAGCCGCAGGATACGCGGGAGCCTGAGGTGCTGCGGGATACGCAGGAGCCTGAGGTGCTGCGGGCGCGGGTCTCTTGTCGATAACGCCCACCGTTCCGCCGGCATTGATTACCGCGGGCTTGGGAGTGCTGCTGACGGGAGGCGCCTGCACGCGGTCGGCAGTTCCGTTCTGCACATTTGTCAGAGCCATTTTCATTGCGCTCGCGCTTGAAAATCTCTTTTTGGGGTCAAAAGCGCAGGCCGTAAGAATTACAGCCGAAAGTGCGTCGCTGGCATACAGCGGTTTAGGAAGCGCCGCTCCGGACTGCCTTTTTTCAAAAGCGTCCTGCATCTGCTGATGTGTTACGTTGTTCCCCCGCGCGTCAACAAGCGGGAAGCGGTTGTTGTTGAGCAGTTTGTAAAGAACAATTCCCAATGAGTAAATATCGGAAGTGTAGTCGTAGCTTGTGCTTCCGTTGTAGATTTCCGGAGCCATGTAGTTGTATGTACCTTTTTTGGACATTCCGGCGGTAGACTTTTCAAGCTTGCGCGCAATTCCGAAATCTCCCAGCTTGTAAATTCCGAAATTGGAAACAAAAATATTCTCCGGCTTTATGTCGCGGTGCATAATGTTGAGCTTGGAGCAGAATTCCAGAGCGTTGCACATATCAATGCCCAGTTTAATAACCTCTTTTTCGGACAGGGTTTTGTTCTTTGTATGCTCTACAAATCCCGTAAGCAGCTCCATGCGTATAATAATTGTCCAGCCGAAACCGCTTTCGTCCTCAAGAACCTTATAATCTTCGACACTGACAATATTCTGAGTACCCTTTAGGGACTCCATTGTCTTTATCTCGTTTACGCAGTCGTCAACAAAGCTTTTGAAGTATGCCGTTGTAGACTCTTCGTCCAATCCGGTTTCCGAGCGGACCGAATCCGCCTCCGACTGACTCTGAGGAACTTTAATAATTTTAATTGCCGAATAAACGGTGGAGCCGATGTCTTCTCTCTTCGCCCGGTAAACCTTGCCGAACGAGCCCTCGCCCAGTTTTTCGGTAATTGTCCAGTCAGGCCAGATCTCGTGTACCAATGCGTTTTGCGCATCTATTTCGGCGGTATCAACCGTTTCGACAGGCGCTTTTGTCTTTATGACGGCAACCGTGCCCTGTTTTGCGCCGCACTTGGGGCAAAACAGACTTCCGTCTTTCATAACAGCTCCGCATTTTTCACAAAACATATTATATCCTCCTTAGCAATAATAGCTTAGCGGTGTTCTCAGATCTGACGTCCGCACCCGGTGCAGAACATCGCCCCTGCCTCAAGCTCCTTTCCGCAATTGGGACAGGTGCCGGGAGCCGAAACGGGAGCGGCAGGTTCCGCGTTCATAACATTGCCGCATTTGGTGCAGAACTTGTAGCCCTGGGGAACAGGTGTTG
>JAFRVM010000281.1 GCA_017438505.1 Clostridia bacterium
ACAGCATCTGCCTTTTTGAAGCGGCTCAGTATTACGCTGCAAAATGCGACTATCCGCGGGCAATAGATAACTACGAAAGATCCTTTGAATGCGAAAAGCGGTACCCGAGATATATGGACGCCTTGCAGGCGATTACTCAGATTTACGAGATAACAGGAGATTATGTACAGGCGGCCGCAGTCTGCGACCGCGTAATCGACCTGCTGAAAAACGAGTGGGGCATGACCGAGGAAACCGCCCTCAAAGAGGCTTACAGCGAGAAAGAACGCCTGCTTGCCAAGGCGAGGTAAGTTGATAAAGACGCAAAAACGCGGAACAAAAGCAGCACCCGTCACAAAAAAGGTGGCCGAGCAAAAACTCAGCCACCCTTTTTGCTATTTTTATAAAATCCGATTTATATTACAAAATCTTTTTTACCATCACCACATCATTGTTTTGATAATCTATCACAAAACCGTTTTTCAAGAATAGCCTGTATGACGGATTATCCGCAGCTATATCATCATATAATATTGATATACCTTTTTCTTTTGCTGATTTGCAGAGCAATTGTATCCCGATTGTACCAAATCCATGATTTCTGTACTTTGCCAGGACTATAACATCACAGATATGAATTTTCCGTTGAAAATCGTAGTGGTAAGCGATTTCGCCCACGAAGCGATTATTTTTTTCGTCATACAAGTACCGATAATACCGCTCAAATTCAGGGCCTTCCAACCAATCATAATACCATTTTTCCCATTGCTCTTTCGGGAATGTTATTGTTCCGCCCCATGCGTTATTGTAAGACATCGTTTCTTTATCCGCCAAAAGACTTTCTCTAAACCATAATTCATCCAGTGTCGGCTTGTATATTTTTATCATTTGAAATCCTCACATAAAAATTTCAAAGCATCAAAGGCGGGCTGTTTCTACTGCCTTCCCACGGGGGAAGGCGCGGACACGTCCGCTTTTTTAATTATCCAAAAAGTCCAGAAAGTCGGCTATTTCGCTTTTGACCTTCTCTTTTGTCATGCCATGACTGCGCTTTGCGCTTCTCAGAATTATGGAAGCGCCGGGCGAGCGGCGGTTTAAATCTTTTTCTATCTTTTTTCTGCCATGTACGGCGTTTCCTCCGCCGTAGTTTTTAAGAAATTCATATCTGCTGTCGACTGCTCCGCTCAAAACGCCCGCGTTGTACTTTACAAAATCGGCAAAAGAGGTTTTTTTGCCCTTGCCGAGCTTATAGATATTGTAGGCGTCGATATCCGTGCGCTTGTCGATAAGGTCAAAGGAGCCGGAATATACATCGCCCTTGATATTGCCGAGCATACCTATCTCACCCTTGCCTGATTTAAAGAAAATGGCAATAGACGCCATCTCGTGCGCAAAGTCCTTGAGCCCGGGCTTTTTGTGCTGCTTTATTATCGCTTCGTTAAGATACCGCGCGTCATCGGAAGAAAGTCCCGCTTTGGCGCACGCTTTTTCAAGAGTTTTTGTCCTTATATTGCCGGTAAGACCGTATTTGAGCTGAGTCCCGTATGTAGGCACAGCCATTGCCGAATAAAAGTCGTCGGTCTTGGCGGCCACGGCTTTTATGAGGCTTGCCGCCCGCCCGTCAAAGCCGTAGACCCTTTTCATTACCTCAAAATAATCCTTTCCGGCCGCCTTTACCTTTTTGTGGTTTTTTGTTTTTTTGCTGCCAGTCGCCATTTTCCCCGTCCCCTTTTTTATACGCAAAAAACTCAAAAAGGGGGGTTGCCGCATTTTACGGCAATCCCTCTTTTGTAATATTTTAACTTAACTTATTCGGCAGGATTTTCTTCACGCTTGAAGTCCATCTCGGCATATTCGGGATGCTGTTCGTCGTACCAGTTAAGTCCGTCGGTGCTGTAGAACTGGATTCTGCCCGCGCCGTCCTTGTAATTGACCTTTTCTTCCTTAACGGTGGCGTCGTCGTTGTATGTTATATACTTTTCGGTGGAATCGCTGTAGTTTACACGGAAGGTATCGGGATCAAACCAGCCGCTCATTTCCCATTTTGCGAGCTCGTTGTAGCTGCTGCCCCACTCCACGGTGATTTTAACATTCTGCTCGTCTGTTGCCTCAACTGTAATAGCGCAGCGGTCGGAAACAAATGTGCCGGTGTAATCCTTGACGTCTCTGCTTACCGAATCATCGGTCTGAGCGGGCTGGGATTCTTCTGCCTTGTTTGCGGTTTTGCAGGCTGCCGCGGAAAAGATCATAGTAAGTGCAAGTGCGAATAAAACCAATTTTGTAAATACTTTCATGATGTTTACCTCCAAATTTTATTACGATAAATGTTTATTCGAACCATTATATATTATAACACTCTGTTTTAAAGATGTCTATAAAAATAACGGCAATTTGAAAAATCGTTAATACTTTTTTCTCTTCTTAGTGTTTGACAATCCAATAGCCGAGTGTGTCGCGGGCTTCGTTTTTTGCGTCCTTGACAATCCAATAGCCTAACTTGCTGCTGCCTCTGAGTGTGTCATTGCCTCTGAGTGTGTCGTTGCCTCTGAGCGTGTCGTTGCCTCTGAGCGTGTCGTTGCCTCTGAGTGTGTCGTTGCCTTCAAGAGACGCGCTGTCGGAAAGCCAGTAGTTTACTGTGTTGACACGGCGCAGGGTGTCGTTTGCCGAAGCGCTGAATACGTTTACGGATGCTGCAGATAAAACAACAACTGCCATAGTAATTGCCGCGAGGGTTCTTTTAAAAGTGTTCTTTTTCATGATATGATCTCCTTTGTTTGATTAATGTTTATTTCAGGAAGCCGTTTGCTGTTCGGTTTTCTGTTGTGCCTATAATATAGCACCCCTTTTGTGCGTAAACAATATGCAAAACTTCCCTGTTTTGTAGCCAAATTTACAATTTAAAATCAAACTGTAAATTAATTTACACCTTCTCTCAAAATTGTAGCCTGCATGCAATAATTGAGATTGAAATTGTCAAACACAGATGATATAATACCATTGCAAAATAAAAGAGGAGTTTAATACAATGAAACATTTACACGCAGTAAAACTTATTTCCCTGCTTTTGTGCCTTATACTTATTGTCTCAATGCCCGCCGGCTGTGCTTCAAAGACCGAGCAGACCTCCGAGCCGACTTCGGAATCTTCGGCTGAAAATCAGACCGAACCTATTAAATTTAAACACCACGTTTACAACTGTTTCTTCGAAGATACCTTCGGACCCGAGTATCACAAGGCTTACGATAATCTTGTTGACGCAGTGCTTGAGGGCAGAGACTGGTTTGAGTGCCCCGATGAGAAGACCCGTGACTGGGTAGTGGGACAGATTCCCTACCGCTGCTACCCGGTTATTGACGAGTATGTTGATTTTACGGCCGTGCCCGTAAGATTCAAGGACGGCAAGGCGTATTTTTCCTACAAGATCCCTTACGATGAGTTTAAGGTAAAGCTTGAGGAATTTGAAAAGATAATCACCGATATTTTAAACGAGGCTGTGCGCTCCGATTACACCGACTTTGAAAAAATGCTTGCCCTTTACGGTTATGTGGCTAAAAACTACATATACGACTATGAAAAGGCCGACAGAATGGTTAACACGTCGGATTATAAAATCAGCGCATATTACTTCTTTACACAAAAAACCGAGGTATGTCAGGGCATATCTATTGCCTACTCCTATCTGCTTATGCAGCTCGGTATAGACGCAAGCATTGTTATGGGCGATAATCACCAGTGGTCAATCGTAAAGTACAAAGATAAATACTACCACATTGACCCCACCTTCGCTATGACAGACAACTCATCTATGGCATACTTTATGATGGACGACGCCCAAAGACAAGCCGAAGGCGGCTTTGATCCCGCAAGATTTACATATTTCTCGGTTTATACTCACGACCATCCCTGCGGCGACAAATACCGCTGCACAGACGATTCCTACAATGTGCTGTGGAAATACCAGTATGTTTCGCTTGACCACAAGGCGCAGACCATTAGCTGCGGCATTTCGGTCGGCGAAGAAAACGAATCGGTTTACACACTCGATTCAAGCGGCTTCTAAGCGACTTATCATCAAAACCCCCTTGCATACTGTGCAAGGGGGTTTTTGCTGCCGGTGTTGACTTTTTTTCTCATTGCATTGCCGATTGAAATGTGTTATTATATAAAAAAAGAATGTATTATAGACAAAATATGTGCATTTTAGCAAATTAATACGGTAAAAAGGAGAATAGAAATGACTGACAGATCGAAAGTAATATTTGACAACAAAATCCCCAAAAAGGCAGTACGCAAAGCAGAAAAATCCAAGCGCAAATTTGCCCGCAAATTCGGCGATGACAGCGGCGCAAACTACGCCGTAAAGCTTATAAAGAACGAATGCCTCACCGAGCCTCTCGGCGTTTACGACATCAGAGTAAACGAGGGAGAGTCCGACATTCCCTTTGATACCGAAAAGGGAATTATAGTCGGAAATATCCGCATGGGTTTCGGTCATTACAGAATTTCCATGGCAATGGCCTCGGCCGCCCACGCCCTCGGCTATACCCCCTACTGGATGGATCTGAACTCCTATCCCGACACCACCTGCACCAAGATAATCGGGGCACAGAACGACCTTTATTCAATGGGCTCAAGGCTATCCCAAAAGAGCAAACTGTTCAACAAAATGTATTGGGAGCCGCTCAACTACGAGGGCTTTCGTCAGCTTACATATAATTCGGGCGACCAGAAAAACGCCGAGCTTATGGCTCCGGTATTTAAAAATATCCCCAAGGATATCCCCGTTATCGGCACACACGTCTGGCCGGCGCAGGCGGCTCTGCACGCGGGCATGAAGTACGTTGTAAACGCCATTCCCGACAACTGGCCCATGGCTCTGCACTTTGCCGAGGGCAGCGTACACACCGTCCAGACCCACCAGGCGTATATGGGCTACCGCATACTCAACGGCATGGCAAAGGATAAGGTGCTAGGTCCCATGCCCGCCGACAGCCTTGTTTACACAGGACACTACATCGACCACGAGCTTGCAGCCAATATCGAAGAGGACTGCGACAAGAGGATCGCCCGTAAAAAAGAGGGCAAGCCCATGCGCCTTTTGCTCACTATCGGCGGAGCGGGCGCTCAGCGTGAGCTTTTCGCTGCGGTAATAAAACACCTTATGCCGCAGATAAAGCAGAACAAGGTGGTTCTTTATGTAAACGTCGGCGATTACCAGAAGGCGTGGAAGGAGATCTGCAAAAAGGTTTCCGAGCTCAAAAAGATAGGCGTTACACACTTTAACGACTGGAAGGATACCAACGATTTTGCGCAGAAGGCCATTGACGGCGACGTTACCGGCGTACACGCCTTCTGCCACGAGAATATTTTTGAGGCGGTATACTGCACCAACCTGCTCATGCGCTCCTGCGACGTGCTGCTGACAAAGCCCAGCGAGCTTGCCTTTTATCCACTGCCCAAGCTCTTTTTAAAGAGAATAGGCGGACACGAAAAGTGGGGCGCTATACATTCCGCCGAGATGGGCGACGGCACCCTTGAGTGCGAGGATCTGGCGCACACCATCCAGATGGTCGACCTCTTTATCAACGAATCCGATATACTCATTCAGATGTGCGAGCAGATAAAGGCAAACAAAAAGCTGGGTCTTTACGACGGCGCATACCGTGCCGTAGAGCTGGCGTTTGCGCAGAAGAACAAGAAATAATAAGTATTTTGGCTCATTAACCGGAGGTGCCGCAAGTGAAAGATAAAATCAAAAAGGGTTTTGAGAGTGTTTTTAACAAAAGTGCCGAGGCGGTTTGTTTTGCGCCCGGCAGAGTAAATTTGATTGGCGAGCACACCGATTACAACGGCGGTCACGTTCTGCCCTGTGCGATAAGTATGGGCATTTACTGTGCCGCCGCCCGTCGAGCCGACAAAGAGTTCAGGTTTTATTCAAATGATTTTGCACATG
>JAFRVM010000282.1 GCA_017438505.1 Clostridia bacterium
ATTTTTGGAAGAATACAAAAAACGGCTTTTTATTTTGGGCAAAACGGTGTTTGTTCAAAACGGTGAAGAGAGATATAAGGCGACCGCCGAGGATATAGACGGCGACTGCCGCCTGCTTGTCCGCCGCGAGGACGGCAGGACGGAGTATCTCTCCGCCGGAGAGGTGAGTCTTAAACCTTTTGACGGAAAATGGTGCGCAGATTTATAAAAAATGTAGAAAAATGCGTTACTGCTTGACTTTTTGCATTTTATTTGATAAGTTAAAGATACCAATTTAAAAGGAGTGTTTTGAACATGAAAAAAGCGATTGCCCTTATTATTTCCCTGCTCATGATTTTCTCATTTGCGTCCTGTTCGCTGTTCAACAAACCCGAAAATGAGCCCGAAGATGTTGTAAATGCTCTTTTTGAGGCACTCAGGGCTTTTGATACAGACGGCGTGGATGCCTGCTATTACAAAGTAGAGGACTCCGACACTGCTCTTACCGATGAACAGAGCGACCTTCTCAAGGCCATGCACTGCAAAGATGCCTGCGAGATACTCGATGTAGCCATTGACGGGAAAAAAGCTGTTGTCAAGGTTAAAGCTTCCAAGGACGACTTCGGTGAAGCTGTCAAAGAGATGTCTGAAGTAATGAAAGAAAAAATCAGGTCAGGCGAAGTTGTCGAAAGCAATCTTAAAGGCAATGATTATATTAATGTGCTTAAAGAATGTCTCCGCAAAGACGACGCGAAGCTGCTTACAGACGAGTACGAAATCAAATGCATTCTCGTAAAAAACAAGTGGTATCTTGACAGTGAGGATACTTTTTTTGATGATTTCGTTTTAAAGGCTCAAAATAAGCCCGAAGACGTTGTAGGCCAGTATCTTGATGCAGTCAGGATATTTGACACCGACGCGATGGACGAATGCTATTTCAGAGTTGCATACTCCGAGGGGTCGCTTTCCGACAGCGAGATAGACCTTCTTAACGCCATGTACGGCAAGCTCTCTTACGAAATCCTCAGCGTAGATATCGATGGCACCAACGCCGTTGTCAAGGTAAAGGCTTCCAAGGCAGACTACGCCGCCAATGTTGTAAAGATGACAAACATGCTGCTTGAAAAGATTGAATCGGGCGAATTAAAATACGATGATCTCACAGACGAAGATTATTTAGATGTTCTTAAAGAGTGTCTGAGATCGGATGACGTCACAATGCTCACAAAAGAATTTGACGTCAAATGTAATTGTATAGGTACAAAGTGGTTCTTGGACGGCGAGGATTCTTCCCTCGAAGATTTCCTTAACGAAGGTCTCGACCTTGACTGATAATCGAAAACGGGGCGGGTTCGCCCCGTTTTTTTATTCACTGTAAAAATAAGGAGGCGCACGGTCGTGTCAGATATAAGACTGGAAAAAATGAACAGCACGCATATTGATGATCTTGCAGAAATCGAGCGGGCGTGCTTTTCCGAGCCGTGGAGCCGGGAGGGCATTGCGGCGGAGCTCTCTAACCCAAACGCTGTTTTTTATGTTGCAGTGCAGGATGGAAAGGCGGTGGGCTACGGCGGTATGCACCATATAGTCGATGTGTGTTATATTGCCAATATTGCCGTTCTGCCCGAGGCAAGACGCTGCGGTATAGGAAAAAAACTTCTGACCGCTCTTTGCGATTACGCTAAAGAGGCGGGTGCGGCCGAAATTACACTTGAGGTAAGGCAGTCAAACCGCGCGGCAATAGATTTATACGTCAAAATGGGTTTTGAAACGGTGGGAAAACGCAAGGATTTTTATAAAAAACCCACAGAGGATGCAAACATAATGACCAAAAATATATGCAACATCTAAAAAATGACTATTTAAACGGTTTTATGTGAATTTATAACTTGAAGTTTTCGATTTAATATGTTAAACTTTTTATTAGAAATTAAGGGTTGCCGGATCCTGCGGTTATTTGAAAATGCCGTATTTTTAGGCTTTTGGCTATTATTATTAAATTTTGCGCCGTCTTTTATGCGTATTGTTGAAAATGATTGATGGAATTAGCAAAAATCAATAATTATTTAGCAGAAACTTTGGAGGATTAACGACTTTTAATTTTTAAAACTATTTGTTATAATACAAGTAAAGATACCCTAATCGTTAGGGATTTATAAAGAATTTAGGAGGTCATTGGAAAATGGCAGGTTTGTTACTGAAAGACATTTGCAAAAAGTATTCCGGCAATGTTCTCGCAGTTAAGAATTTCAATTTAAAAATTGAAGACAAGGAATTCATAATTCTCGTAGGTCCCTCCGGTTGCGGTAAATCTACAACTCTTCGTATGATTGCCGGTCTTGAGGAAATTTCCTCCGGTGAACTCTACATCGGCGACGAGCTGGTTAACGATGTAGCCCCCAAGGACAGGGATATAGCTATGGTTTTCCAGAACTATGCTCTCTATCCCCACATGACAGTATTTGACAACATGGCTTTCGGTCTTAAGCTTCGCAAGTATCCCAAGTCGGAAATCAAACGCCGTGTTCTTGAGGCTGCGGAGATTCTTGACATCAGCCATCTTCTTCAGAGAAAGCCCAAGGCTTTGTCAGGCGGTCAGCGCCAGCGTGTTGCTCTCGGCCGCTGCATCGTTCGCGAGCCTAAGGTATTCCTCCTTGACGAGCCTCTTTCCAACTTGGACGCCAAGCTGCGTGCACAGATGAGGACCGAGCTCTCCAAGCTCCATATGCGTCTCGGTACAACATTCATCTACGTTACACATGACCAGACAGAAGCTATGACCATGGGTGACAGACTCGTTGTTATGAAAGACGGTATCATCCAGCAGGTTGATACTCCTCAGGCTCTTTACGATACCCCCTGCAACACCTTTGTTGCCGGCTTTATCGGCTCTCCCCAGATGAATGTTGTTGATGCCAAGCTTTCCAAGGAAGGCAAGGATATTTACGCAAACTTCTGCGGCTACAAGATTAAGGTTCCCGACAGCAAAAACGCTAACGGCGAGCTTAAAGACTACATCGGCAAGGAAGTTATTATGGGTATCCGTCCCGAGCACGTTCACGATGAGGACGATTATCTCGCAAAATACAAGGACAGCACATTTGAGGCTGATGTTGAAGTTACCGAGCTTATGGGTAACGAGACCTTCCTGTATGTAAACTGCGAAGGCGTTCCCTTCACCTGCCGTGTTGCTCCCACTTCCAAGGCTAAAGCAGGCGACAAGGTCAAGGTTTGCATCCTTAACGACCGTATCCACTTCTTCGATAAGGAAACCGAAAAGACAATTGTCAGCTAATAGGGCTTAATATCAAAATTTCCGAAGACCGGGGATAATTTCCCCGGTCTTTTTTTGCACAAAAATTCCCTTGTTTTTCTATATAAAACTACTAATGTCACAGGTTGACAAAATGGGCGTTACCGTGCTATAATATGTTGATTAATAATATGGATATATACGCTTATTTCGGCTTTTTAAAGCTGTAATTTAATTTATAAAACAGGTTGAGTCCGCAAAAACCAACGAAAGGGAAAATGTCCGAATGAAAAAATGCAGCATTCCTTTTTCTCCCCCCGATATGTCCGACCTTGAGGCGACGGAGGCCGCTGCGGCAATAAAATCGGGCTGGATTACAACAGGCCCCAGAACTAAAAAATTTGAAAGAGAAATCGCCGGCTTCTGCGGCACGGAAAAAGCGGTATGCCTCAACTCCGCAACCGCCGCGCTGGAGCTTATTCTGCGTATTCTGGGAATAGGCGAGGGCGACGAGGTTATCACTTCGGCATATACATATACCGCTTCGGCAAGTCCGGCGGTGCACGTCGGCGCGCGTCTGCGGTTTGCCGATGTCGCCCCCGGGAGCTTTGAGATGGATTACGACAGCCTCGAGGGCCTGATAAACGAAAAGACAAAGGCAATTATAGCCGTTGATATCGGCGGAGTTGTGTGTGATTACGACAGACTTTTTGAGATTGCCGGGCGCAGTAAAAATAAATTCAAACCTACAAACGATATCCAGAAGGCTCTTGGCAGAATTGCAATTATCGCTGACGGCGCGCATGCTTTCGGAGCGCAGCGCGGCGGAGTGATGGCGGGAGGTATTGCCGATTTCACGTCGTTTTCCTTCCACGCCGTTAAAAACCTTACCACCGCAGAGGGCGGCGCGGCCGTCTGGAAGAATATCGAGGGCATAGATAACAAAAATATCTACAAGCAGTTCCAGCTTCTCTCGCTGCACGGTCAGTCCAAGGACGCCCTTGCGAAAACTCAGCTCGGCGCGTGGGAATACGATATCGTCTCTCCCGCCTATAAGTGCAATATGACCGATATTATGGCGGCTATCGGGCTAAAACAGCTTGAACGCTACGGCTGGATGCTCAGACGGCGCAGAGAGCTTGTTGAAAAGTACAACGCCGCGCTTCATCCGCTCGGCATAAAGACCCTTGACCACTATGGTCATGGTCATGCCTCAAGCGGTCACCTGTATCTTACCCGCATACCGGGAATAAATTCCGAGCAGCGCAGCGAGATAATTATTAAAATGGCGGAGCAGGGCATAGCCTGCAACGTCCACTACAAGCCGCTGCCCATGATGACCGCGTATAAAAATCTGGGCTTTGACATCAAGGACTTTCCAAACGCATATAAACAGTTCGAAAACGAGATTACGCTGCCGCTTCATACCGGGCTTACCGACGAGCAGGCGGATGTCGTTATTGAGGACTTTACAGAGATTATAAAAAGTTATTTATGAGATTAAAAAATTGGAACGAGCTTCCGGAAAACATGAAAACTCCGGAGGTCGCAAGGTATTACAGAATACTTGAAAAAAAGAAAACGGCGCTCTTTTTCAAGCGGCTTTTTGATATTGTCGTTTCGGCAATTCTGCTTGTGTTGCTCTCGCCGGTATTTTTAGTGCTTGTTGCGGCTATAAAGCTGACCTCAAAGGGGCCTGTCTTTTTCCGTCAGCAGAGGGTTACCACAAATGGCAGGATATTTCGTATTTTCAAGTTCCGCACAATGGTAGCGGACGCCGAAAAGCGCGGAGCGCAGGTCACCTCTAAAAACGACAGCAGAATTACCCCTGTCGGCAGAGTTATCAGAAAATGCCGTCTTGACGAGATAGCCCAGCTTCTCAATATCCTTGACGGCAGTATGACCTTTGTGGGTACCCGTCCCGAGGTGCCAAAATATGTTGCCCGCTATACCCCGGAGATGATGGCGACTTTGCTGCTCCCCGCGGGAGTTACAAGCGAGGCAAGCATTAAGTATAAGGACGAGGACCGTCTTTTAGAGGGTGCGGAAAATGTTGAGGAGGCATACGTAAATCTTGTGCTTCCCGGAAAGATGAAATATAACCTTGAGTCGCTTGAAAAGTTCGGCTTCTGGAACGATATAGGGATTATGTTCAAAACCTTTGCGGCGGTTGCCTTCGGCAGCAGAAAACAGCCGGAGCCGCCCGCACAGGATAAACAGGAGACCCCGCAGGAGGAAAAGGTGCCCGTCGGCGGCAGAGTTAATTAACAAACGGAAAGCGGCGAATTTATTGAATTCAAAAAAGAAACTTATTGCTCTTGTAACAAATAACGACGACGATGTTTACTGCTTTCGCAAGGAGCTTTTGGAAGCTTTTACAGAAAGCGGATACAGAATTCTCATATCCTGTCCCTACGGCGAAAAATTTGAGCTTTTGCGGGATCTTGAGTACATTTATGACGATGTTTACATAGACCGCAGGGGCACAAATGTTTTTGCCGATTTCAAGCTGCTGTGCCACTATTTCGGACTGCTGAAAAAACACAGGCCGGATATTGTGCTGACATACACGGCAAAGCCCAATGTTTATTGCAGTATTGCCGCGAGGATGCTTAAAATCCCCTATATCAACAATGTTACGGGATTCGGAAGCGTGCTCAAAAAAAGCGGGCTGATGCAGAAGTTCATTCTGGGGCTTTTTAAGCTTGCCTATAAAAACGCTGACTGCATAATGTTTCAGAATGAGGCCAATATGCAGCTTGCACAGCAGAGCGGAATGATAGGAAAGGACAGCGTGCTTATTCCCGGCTCGGGCGTTGCGCTGGACCGTTTTCCGCTTCAGCCCTATCCCGACGGCGAGCCGATTGTTTTCAACTATATCGGCAGGATATTAAAGGATAAAGGCGTGGACGACTATATCGCCGCCGCTAAAATTATTAAGAAAAAATATCCGGGTACCGAGTTTAATATGCTCGGATTTATCGAGCCCACCGAAATGCACTATAAGGACGAGCTTGAAGAACTGGGGCGGCAGGGAATAGTATACTACCGCGGCAGCCAGAAGGATATAAGGCCGTTTGTAGCGCGTTCACACGCCACCATCCATCCATCGACCTACGGCGAAGGCATGAGCAACGTGCTGCTTGAGAGCGCGGCTTCGGGCAGACCGCTTATTACTACCGACAACCACGGCTGCATGGAAACGGTGGACGACGGAGTTTCGGGCTACATATACCACGGCGGAAATGTTGACGGGCTTGTGCAGTGTATTGAAAAATTCCTTTCGCTCGACAATGAAAAACGCAGACAGATGGGTCTTTGCGGAAGACAAAAGGTTGCGCAGCAGTTTTCGCGTCAGTTTGTAATAGACGCGTATTTAAATAAAATCAATGAAATTATAAAGTAAAAGGGAGAAATAAAAAATGTCGCTTTACGAGAAGCTTATAAATAGAGAGGAAAAACTTTCGCTTGTAGGTCTGGGCTATGTAGGAATGCCCATAGCTGTCGCCTTTTCCAAAAAGGTGGATGTTGTAGGCTTTGATCTTAACGCCAAAAAAATTGAGCTTTATAAATCGGGCGTTGACCCCACAAACGAGGTTGGAAATGAGGCTATAAAGGCCTGCACCGTAGATTTTACCGCCGACGAGACCCGCCTGCGCGAGGCTAAATTCCACATTGTGGCCGTCCCCACGCCTGTAAATGATGACCACACACCTGACCTTACACCTGTCGAGGGCGCTTCCGAAATTCTCGGCCGCAACCTTACAAAGGGCAGTATAATCGTATACGAATCGACCGTTTATCCCGGCGTTACCGAGGATATATGCGTGCCCATTTTAGAGAGAGAATCGGGCCTTAAGTGCGGCGTGGACTTTAAAATCGGCTATTCTCCCGAAAGAATCAACCCGGGCGATAAGGTTCACCGTCTTGAAACTATAAAAAAGATTGTTTCAGGTATGGACGCAGACACTCTCGACGAGATTGCCAAGACCTATGAGCTTGTTGTTGACGCGGGTGTTCACCGTGCCCAGTCCATAAAGGTTGCCGAGGCCGCAAAGGTTATCGAAAACAGCCAGCGTGATATTAACATCGCCTTTATGAACGAGCTTTCCATCATCTTCAACAAGATGGGCATTGATACAAAATCCGTGCTTGAGGCTGCCGGCACAAAGTGGAATTTCCTTAAATTCTTCCCCGGTCTTGTAGGCGGACACTGCATCGGTGTTGACCCTTATTATCTTACCTATAAGGCTGAGCAGCTCGGCTATCACAGCCAGGTAATACTCTCGGGCAGAAGAATTAACGACGATATGGGCAAATATGTGGCAGAAAATATGGTTAAGAACCTGATAAAATCCGAAAAACCGGTCAAAAACGCAAAGGTTGCCATTTTAGGCTTTACCTTTAAGGAGAACTGCCCCGACACCCGAAACACAAAGGTGTTCGATATAGTAAAAGAGCTTCGCGAGTACGGCATTGAGCCTATAATTGCCGATCCCACCGCCGACGCATCCGAGGCAAAGCACCTCTACGGTGTGGAGTTTGTCGATGTTGATTCCATAAAAGGCATGGACGGCGTTATACTTGCTGTTGCTCACGATGTGTTCAAGAGCTATACAATGAACGATTTGGACAGGTTCTTCGGTGAAGGCAAAAAGGTCCTGCTTGATATCAAGGGACTTCTTTCCCGTGAAGAGTATGAAGCCGCAGGCTATGATTACTGGAGACTGTAAAATATGGGCTACAAAGATTTAAAATTCCCTGAAAACACACTTTTTCTCGTTACCGGCGGAGCGGGCTTTATCGGCTCGAACCTGTGCGAGGCTATACTCAATTTGGGATACAGAGTCCGCTGCCTTGATGACCTTTCCACCGGATTTCAGAAAAACGCGGATATGTTTGCAGACAACCCGAACTATGAGTTTATCAAAGGCGATATAAAGGATTTTGACACCTGTCTTGCCGCCACAAAGGGTGTTGATTACGTTCTTAACCAGGCGGCGTGGGGAAGCGTTCCCCGCTCAATTGAGATGCCTCTCTTTTACTGCGCCAACAATATTTCCGGCACGCTCAATATGCTTGAGGCAAGCAGACAAAGCGGCGTCAAAAAGTTTGTTTACGCATCGAGCTCCTCTGTTTACGGTGACCATCCCAAGTTGCCCAAAAGCGAGGGGGCGGAGGGCAACCTTCTCTCACCCTACGCTCTTACCAAAAGGTGCGACGAAGAGTGGGCTAAGCAGTATACCCTGCACTACGGCTTGGATACCTACGGCCTGCGCTACTTCAACGTATTCGGCAGACGTCAGAATCCCGACGGAGCGTATGCCGCGGTTATCCCCAAATTTATCAGACAGCTTATTGCCGGCGAACGTCCCACAATAAACGGCGACGGCAAACAGAGCCGTGACTTTACATATATCGAAAATGTAATCGAAGCAAACCTAAAGGCATGCCTTGCTCCGCATGAGGCTGCCGGAGAGGCCTTCAACATCGCATAC
>JAFRVM010000283.1 GCA_017438505.1 Clostridia bacterium
ATCACTGCTGCTCCAGGTCACCGTTTTGTTTGCGGCGTCAGCGGGGGTTACAGTTGCCGTAAGGGTTGCCGTCTGCCCTTTATCTATTTCAAGCGTATTTGCGGACAGAGAGATGCCCGAGGGTTTAACTACGCTCTGCTCGACTGTCAGGGTCTGATAAATCACGCCCTTTTCGCCCACGGCATCGCGGCAGTAGGTTACTATTTTATATGTTCCCGCCTCGGGGAAGGTTATTTCTTCGGCAGAAGAGCTCGACCATATAGCACTTTTGTGCATAATTTCGCCATCCTTTAGCGCGTAATAGGCGTAGCTGTAAGGCTGAGTGCCGCCGGAAGCTTCGCACTCTACCGTAACGGTGTCGCCCACCGCCACTCCGACCGTTTCGGAAATCTCCGCCCGCTCAAGGGTAAACGAGGAGGGCTCGGGATCGGTCTCGTAGCGTACAAGGCGGATGTTGTCATACATTATAGTGCCAGAATAGTCTGTTCCCACGCCGATATTTGGGAACACTATATAATTGATTATATCGGTCGGGGCAAGAGATTCACCTGCCGAATCGGTCAGCGGAAGAGTGTAGGAGTATTTGAGCAGTCCGCCCTCTATGCTCTCGCCCTGAGAATAGTTAACTGTTACCGCGTTAAGTGCGAACCAGTAGCTGTGCGACGGCGACTGAATGGTGGGGTGAATGGAAAGGCTTCCGGTAGTCGCGTGTCCGCTCTGCACATAAAGGTCAAAGCAGAGGTGGGTAGCGTCGCCCAGAGCCACATAATACTGCGGCGAGGAGAAAATCGGTGATTTTGTCCAGTTGTGCGTATCGGATGATGAATATGTATATTCCAGCGAAAGAGCCGCCGTCTCCGCCTGTCCCTGAGAGAGGGTAAACTGAGCGGAATTATCAAGATAGGGCGCCCAACCGGCAATTCCGTCCTCAAAATTCCATAAATGAACCGGGACCTCGGTAGTCTCGGCAACAGCGCTCTGAGTGAACATACACAGCGTAGCCGACAAAAGAAAAACCGCGCAAATTAGCGCAATAGCTGCTTTTTTCATTATATTTCCTCCTTTTGGGGTGATAAACGCAAATTTATACTATTATTATATAGATTTTGCGGATTCTTTTCAATGTGCGTAACGTACAAAAAAACCTCCTGTTTTTTGTGATAAGGGTAAAAAAGCCTAAAATGGTTTTTGGCTATTGCTAAAAGAGCTCAAAAGCGTTATAATGGCTGTGTATAATTACAGAAACGGAGGAAACTGAAAATGAAAGTAATTCTTACTCAGGATATAAAGGGAACAGGCAAAAAAGGCGATATAATAAACGCCTCCGACGGATACGCACGCAACTTTCTTCTGCCCCGCAAATTAGCTGTCGAAGCCACCGCCCAGACCCTCAACGACGTTGAGGTACGCGAGCAGGCCCGCCTGCACCACATAGAGGTCGAAAAGTCCGCCGCAGCCGCCGCTGCAGCAAGACTTGAGGGAAAATCGGTCACTCTGCACGCAAAGGCAGGTCAGAACGGCAAACTCTTCGGCGCGGTAACATCAAAGGAAATAGCCGCGGCAATTAAAGAGACCTTCGGCATGGATATCGACAAAAAGAAGATAACCATATCGGGAGGAGATATCAAGACCTTCGGCACGTTTGAGACCGAGGTAAAGCTTTATACCGGCATAACCGCAAAGCTTTTTGCCGTAGTAGGAGAAAAACAGTAATAAATAAGGTAACAGACTATGGACAAGGAAAAAATCCCCTTTTCAATGGATAATATCTCGCTGCCGTACAGCACCGAGGCCGAGCAGTCGGTGCTCGGCGCTGTTTTGCTGGACGCTTCGTGCCTTTCGGAGCTGCTCACAATACTCAGGCCCGAGCACTTTTACACCGAACAGCACAGGCAGATTTTTGACGCTATGCGGCGGCTTTTTACAAAAAATATTCCGATAGATTTTGTCACCGTACTCAACGAGCTTGTAAGCATTCAGGTTTTTGACGAGCTTTCGGGCAAGACCTATCTCTTTTCGCTCGCCCAGAAGGTGCCCATTATCTCCAACGCGCCGCACTACGCGCGCATTGTGCGCTCAAAGTACGAGATGCGCGCTCTTATCGGGGCTGCTCAGGAGATCATCGCCGACGCTTCAGACGAATCCAACGACCCCGCATGGGTAATGGACGCAGCCGAGCAGAAGATATATGAGATCGCCGGCGACCGCGCAAGCAACGGTCTGCAGAGGATCGACTCGGTAATCGCCGTGGCTTATGACCGCCTGCAAAAGCTCTCCGACCCGAACAATAACGAACTGCGCGCGCTTACAACCGGTATTTCCACCCTCGACAGGGTCATAACCGGTCTTAACAAAACCGACCTTATAATTCTTGCCGCCCGTCCCGGTATGGGTAAAACCAGTTTTGCTCTTAATATCGCACGAAGCGTTGCTCTGCTTGAAAAAAAGAAGGTTGCCTTTTTCTCGCTCGAAATGTCGCGCGAGCAGCTTGTAAACCGCCTGCTGAGCAGCGAGGGCAGCATCGAG
>JAFRVM010000284.1 GCA_017438505.1 Clostridia bacterium
AAAACAGTTTCTTGAGCTCAATACCTTTTATTTTAAGGACAGAAAGACCGGTAAAAACCGTTCTGTCGGCGGAATAATTCTGTTTGTGCTTATTTTCGCGTTTTTGTTCCTTTCAATTGCAATGATGTTTCTGGGTATGGCGGACGCGCTTTGCGAGCCGCTTGCCGCTATGAATATGCAGTGGCTGTATTTTGCGATTTTCGGAATCATGTCGATAGCTATCGGCACATTCGGCAGCGTGTTTAATACATACGCAAGTCTTTACCGCTCAAAGGATAACGATCTGCTGCTTTCAATGCCCATTCCTCCCTCAAAAATACTGCTTGTGCGCATGCTGGGCGTTTATGCCATGAGCCTGCTGTACAGTGCAATCGTATGGCTGCCCGCAGTTTTCAGATACTGTGCAGGCGGACATGCGTCTGTAAATTCAATTATTTTTTCTGTTCTGCTTACCTTTATAAACGCAGCGCTCGTAACTGTGCTTACCTGCATACTTGGCTGGGTAGTGGCATTGATATCCTCAAAACTCAAAAACAAGAGCTTTGTTACGGTTGCTCTTTCTCTTTTGTTCCTTGCGGCGTACTATTTTGTTTATTTCCGCCTAAATTCCATTCTATCCCAAATGCTTGAGAACAGCGAGAGGGTAGGAGCTGCTCTTAAATGGGTCTATCCCGTTTATCAGATGGGCCGCGGCGCGGCGGGCGAAATTCTGCCCATGATCATATATGTATTAATTGTCGCCATAGCTTTTATGATGTGCTGTGCAATTCTTTCGCGCAGTTTTATCGGCATTGCCACAATGGGCTCCACTGTAAAAAAGACAAAATACAAAGAGGGCAGATTTGTAGTAAAGTCTGCCGACAGCGCGCTGCTGCGCAAGGAGCTTAAACGCTTTACAAGCAGTCCTACTTATATGCTCAATACCGGACTGGGAATAGTAATCTTGATTGCTGCTGCCGTTTTTGCCGTTATACGGGCTGATACCCTGCGAGAAGTCATATCGCAGATCCCGCAGATGATGCCCCCCTTGGCAAACTGTGTGCCGGTGTTTTTTGCGACGGCTTTACTGCTTGCGCTTTCGATGAATTATATTTCCTCTCCGTCTGTCTCGCTCGAGGGCAGGAATATATGGATAGTCCAGTCGTCGCCCGTTATGCCGTGGAAGGCGCTTAAAGCAAAGCTGAGACTGCATATTTTTATCAATATTATTCCCGCGGCGGTTTGTGCGGCGGTGTTTGGGTTTGTTGCGACGGATGATTTGCCGACCGTTGCCTCAATGGTGCTGCTTGCGGTTGTATATGTTTGCTTTACAGGCGCGCTGGGTCTTATGATCGACCTTTTAAAACCCAATCTTTCCTGGACAAACGAGGCTATCCCGATAAAACAGGGCGTAAGCGCATTTGTGACTTTGTTCGGCGGATGGGCCATAGCGGTGCTGCTTTCGGCAGGCGCGGTTTTCCTTAGAATTACGCCGTGGCTCTATATGCTTTTGTTCGGTGTGCTGCTGGCGGCCGCGACATATCTTATGGTTTTATGGATAAAAAAATCCGGTTCTAAAATTTTTGCCGCTTTGCAATAAAAAAGTTAAAAAAATATTTGACATACGGAATATGCCGTGTTATAATACTTAAGCCGCTTGTTACAGGCATTTTAAGTCGAAAATGTACGTTTTCGCGCCCGGAGACAGCGAGTCTATATTGAAGGCAGGTTCACAAATGTACGCAATTATTGAAGCCTGCGGCAAACAGTACAAGGTTGAGGTCGGTTCGGTTCTTTATCTTGAACTGCTTAACGCAGAAGAAAACGCCCCCGTTGAGTTTAAGGTTCTTGCTCGCGGCTCTGACGACGGTTTAAAGGTAGGCACTCCCTATGTTAAGGGTGCATCGGTTACCGCTAAGGTAGTTAAGCACGGCAAGGGCAAAAAGATCAGCGTATTTACCTACAAGGTAAAGAAGAGCGAAAAGAGACATATCGGTCACAGACAGCCCTACACAATGGTACAGGTTGAGTCCATCAACATCTAAGGCTCTTTATGACAAGGGTAATTATTTATTCCCGCGCAGGCAGCCCAGCCGGATTTGAAATATCCGGTCACAGCGGCGCAGGCTTTGCGGGAGCCGACATAGTGTGCGCGGCGGTTTCAAGCTGTGCTTATATGACGGCAAACACCGTTACCGAAATAATCGGCGCAAACGCAGACATCGAGGTGACGGACGGTTTTATGAGGTTTGTTCCCGATAAAAATATGGCGGAAAGTTACCGCGATATTTTAAACGGATTTTCGCTTCATCTTACCGAGCTTGAGAAACAATATCCCAATAATTTAAAGGTGACTTTTTCGGAGGTGTAATGAAATGCTTAAAATAAACATTCAGCTTTTTGCTCATAAAAAGGGAATGGGTTCTACAAAGAACGGCCGTGATTCCGAATCCAAGCGTCTCGGCGTTAAGCGCGCAGACGGTCAGTTCGTTCTCGCCGGCAACATTCTCGTAAAGCAGCGCGGAACTCACATTCATCCCGGCAACAACGTCGGCCGCGGTTCCGATGACAGCCTTTTCGCTCTTATCGACGGCACAGTTCGTTTCGAGAGAGTAGGTAAGGATCGCAAGAGAGTATCGGTTTACGCCGACTAATTCTCAAATCAGGAAAATTTGAATGTAAAATGCCACGTATAAGCTTTTTATGCGTGGCATTTTTTCAAATTTACATTTCTTGACGGTAAAACAGAGGAGAAAATCAATGTTTGTTGATATTGTTAAAATAAAGGTAAAGGCGGGCGACGGCGGCGACGGCGCTGTTTCCTTCCACCGTGAAAAATACGTTGCGGCCGGCGGACCCGACGGCGGCGACGGCGGCAAGGGCGGCGACGTTATATTTGTAGCCGACAGCAATCTTTCCACCCTTGCCGATTTCAGATACAAGCGTACATACGCTGCCGAGAGAGGTCAGAACGGAAAGGCCTCCATGGGATCGGGCAAAAAGGGCGCCGACCTTATTATAAAAGTGCCCTGCGGAACGCTTGTAAAGGATGCCGAAACGGGCAGAATTATGGCGGATATTTCCGACGATCAGCCCAAGATCATTGCTCATGGCGGTAAAGGCGGCTGGGGAAACTCCCACTTTGCCCATTCCACACGCCAGACTCCGCGCTTTGCAAAGCCCGGAATTCCGGGCGTC
>JAFRVM010000285.1 GCA_017438505.1 Clostridia bacterium
AAAGAGCGCAGTTTTAACAAATATGGCGGGCAAATGCGATTCGGGCGTCAAAAAACCGAAAACCCGCATATACCCGTTACCCGCATTGTGAATTTTTTCTGCGCCGACATTTCGATGACCGCAGTTAATTATGTAACCGCCGTCATCTGCGGTTTTTTTGCACCGCATGACTTGCTTTACAACAGATTCTCCGTTAATTTCCCGCAAAAAGAATCAGTATACGCTTAATTCGGATATTGCCGTGTAATAATCACTGTCTCCGACATATACGTCCAGAATAGTCACCTTGACGTAATTCGTCTTGACTTTTTCTCCAAAATTAATTTTTTGGTATGTAAGACAGTCATCATCCAGCATGGCCGTCATACTGAAATTCTCAGCCTCAATGCGCACGCTGGCAACCCGGCCTTCGTAATAATAGTTCTTTTCGCTTTTGGCGAATCCGTTGATTATCGAAAGCCCCGAAATTTCATAATAATCGTCAAAATCCAGCCTGATCCATTCGTTTATACCGGTGCCGGAAACACCTTCAATCCATGCAGTGTCTCTTCTGCCGTCACATACATGTTTGGGATAATACGGATTTTGGTTATTCCAGACCAGGTAGGACGATGCCGAAGCATGATACTGAATATCGGCCAGGGTCTTCTTTTTCTGCGATTCCGAAGGCCGATCTTTTTCGGAGGAAGACGTTTCGGAAGGGTTGTTTTTAGCCGGTACGGTGTACGGAGAAAGTCCGCCCGAAATCAAAATGTATATGGCCGCTGCGACCGGCACTATTAAAAATGCCAGCGCAGCCTGCCAGAATTTAACCGGGGTTGAATTATTAACGGCTGGGACAGGCTGTGAGCCTCCGACCGTTACAATCGGATTCTGAAGGTTTTCATTTGCAGCGATGCCGATGGGGCTGCCGCAGTTAATACAAAATGTACTTCCCTCTTCGAGCGGTTTTCCGCAGCTTTCGCAAAACATCCTAGACCCTCCCGTAATTTAGAGACCAATATTGATATACCAGATTCCGTTTATCTTTTTCATGGGAATCGTAGTATCATCTGTTGAGCCGTCGGGCTGCACTACTCTTATTTTTGCTATGACATTGCCGTAATCATCGGTGTCAAGCGAAAGAAAATGCAGATCAGATCTCATATCATAGTAAGGAAGAATGCTTGCGGCTATCAGGCTGTTGGTCAGTTGTTCGCCGTACGGAATTCCGAAAAGTGTATCAATTCCGTTTGCCGCTGTGCCAACTGCCCTTCTGACTTCCGGCGGACAGCATTTGACAATGCCGTCAACATCACCGCTTTTGCGCGCGGTTTCAAGCTTTTCAACAGTAAGGGCGGGCGTTGAGACTTTAAAGCCTATGGAATTGTATAGCCCGGCAACCTTCTGAACGCCGGTTGAAGCCGGTGACAGCACATTATTATTTACCAAAAGCATAAAGCCCACACCGGTTATAATAAAAGATGCCGCTAAAACGCAAAGATAGATTATCCAGTTTTTGCCCTTCATGGTTTTACACTCCTTTTAAAAATTAGAACAGATTTCTTATTGAATCAAACATTTCATTCATCGATGAGCCGAACTCGCCAAACATCGGTTTTCCGAATATTGACTCTGTCAGTTCTTTGACCGCCAAGCCGAAATCTCCGAAGAAGGTGAAGAAAACCATAAATGCTATAAAGCAGACAACAGAAATAATTATAGCGGTAAGTCCAAGCACAAAACCGGATTTGCCGTATCTCTTAAGTGCTTTTTTCTGGTCAGACGTACGCTTTCTTGCCGTAACAACGCGTGCAATCGCCGCAAAAAGAAGCGCAAAAAGACCGAACAGAACGCCGAGAACCATAGTCGGAGAGAAGATCAGCGCAAGAATGCCGAAAATCATCGCAGTTCTGCGAAGCTTTCTGCCGTGGGTCAAAGCGTGAGCTTTGGCGTCAAAGAGTTCCGTCTGCACGAAATTTTCCTCAGATATACCATCATAGGTGGGTTCTTCCACTTCAGAACTCTCACCTTCAAAATTCACTTCTTCAAGTTCCTCTTCATTAAAAGCTTCGTCCGATTCCAAATTTTCCGTTTCAAGCCCAGGGTTTTCATACTCGGCCTTTTCTATTTCGGATACGGTATTAGCGTCATCAGGTACTTGCACTGATAGTTCAGACCCGGCAACAGACTCCGCTTCTTTATTAGGTGCGGCTTTCACGACTGCTGGTGAGGTTGTAGCAGCAACCTGAGGCTCGCTCACGACCACTGGAATAGGAATATCTGAAAAGTCTGCCCTTAGTTCATCTAAGGCAGTATGTAGCATAGTTTCAAAAGTATCCATGTATAATCCTCCTTTGTGCAGTTAAGTCAAGAAAATAATCCGCTTACCAAAATTGATATTGCTGTAGAAAAGATTATAGAAATAATATCTTTTAAAAGATCCTCAGGAATAACCAAAGGAATGATTACAACAACCGAGATGATATGAAGCAACTCTGCAAAAATAACCGAAAACAATACTCTGAGCGGAGTGGACTGCGGGTTATTGACTATAAAAGTAGTAAACATAATAACTGTTCTGAAAACAACTTCTAAAACTATTAAAGCAATTAGAATAATTGATATAGTTTTATATGATGATAAATCTAAATTCTCGATATCCCATGCGTGAGCTAAAATCTGCAGAGCCGAGAATACTTGATCAATATATATAAAGCAGAAAAGGGCAGGAATAACGGAAAACAAAGAAACTACACCTGTTAGACCAAATGCTTTTGCTAAATCGTAATCATGAGCGCCGGCCATCTTACCTGCCAGGAAATTGATAAGCCAATCCAAAAGCATAATAACAATTGCTGCAAGTAGAACATAGAACATTACAGAAGTCGACTTAAACCCTTTAGCTTCACTGTTACTTAAAGCTCCCAGCAAGGTTCCGTCCGAAAAAAGTGCAACCTTCTCGGCAAAAATATAACCTGCCAGACCAAAAATTACAGCTTTAACAATATAAATGAGAATGCCAAAGTTTCGGTAGCTTCCGTTTAACGTTTTGTATGAAGCTTTAAATGGATTTTTGATAATTTCACCAAAATTGATCGAATCAAAAAAACCTTCTTTCTTTACGGCCGCAACGGGCTGAGCAACCGCTCCCACAGCGGCTGTTCTAGGATTTTTACCGCATACCTTACAGAATTTCGCCGTATCCGGCAGAGTCGCGCCACAGTTTTTACATAACATGATAGTACCTCCTGTTTTTTTCTTTTTGATTTTTATTTAAAGCTTATGCTTTTTTCTTTTTGAGTCTTAAAATAAGATAACCGCAGACAGCAATAATAATTATTGATACAAAGACAACGGCTGTCGAGCGGTCCTTGACCTCTGTTGCCATTTCATTCTCGCGTGCAGCATAGGAAATATCCGTTCTGCCGTCGCCGTTATCGTCAACATCAATTCTTGTCTTTTTGGATTTGTAGTCAACATCGGACGTTATTATACTTGTCGGATAGATTTTGACACTGGGAAATACCCTGCAGTCAACATATTCTCCGTCCTCGTTGGGGTACTGAACCGAATAGTTCATTTCTCCCTCTCCCGTGCCGTTGATGACAATTTTGTATTTATTATCCGTTCTCAGTCGGACAACCTTTACCTCATCATTCTCACCCGCAAACGAAAGCGATCCGAAGCTTGTGCGTTTGTTCATACCGTTTTCTTTTGACGACAGCACCTCGCCGCCATACGAAACCGTAACATCTACCGGACAGGCAATCTTGATGAGAATATAATTCTTACCGTTGATCATGTCGGAAACGTCATTAAAGAAGAATTTCAGATCCTCGGGTCTTTCGGCATTGTAATAGCCTCTGTTCTGAATATCCTCCATAAACCTCTGCGCAAAGGCGTAAGATTCAGGATGTTCGTTTAGATTTGTATAGCAGCCCAAAGTGTAAATGTTATAACCTTTTTCCTTTAGTCTCTCGGCAGTGTTATAGGCTATATTGGCAAACTCATAGACCATGATGCCCGTTTCAGATACATAATACTCATAATCCGACTCGACATAGTGTCCCGACGGTGAGTGTTCCCCCGAACATGGCATACAGCCAGAGAAAACAACCAAATTCTTTTTTGCGTCTTTTTTTGCTTTGACCTGCGACAGCAGTCTGTCCGCCGTCTTTAGCGATTCGTTGATATCAAAGCTAAGTTTGTCATCCAGCTCCTGAATTGAATTAATTGCCCTTTTAAGTTCAGCCTTATCATTTGAAAACTCTGTAATTTTGTTCCAGTCCCTTGTACACGAAACCACTGCGATATAGTTGTCCGCATTTTCATTTAACGTCTGCTCAACAAATGAGCTTGCGGCTTCTTTTACCGTACTCAAAGGCGAACCAACCGTTACGGTGTTAGTTCCAAACCATCCGGAAGAAATGGTATATGTACCTGTCGGATCCAAAACCAGCACGGTAAAACGTGAAGCCGATGAGATGGGGACTTTTGTGCCTGAAGCACCGCTTGAATTATCTGCATTCTTGTCTACAAATTCCTCTAACGGAGCAGTACTGCATGTTGTAAGCAGATATGTCCTGTATGCCGCAATATTGCTCCGTTCATCCAGCCATTCAATAGCTTCTTTTTTGTTTTTTCCTCCAAAAGCCTTGCAGTTTTTCTTCAAGCATTCATTTATAGCAATTGACGACCGGCAGAAAAACAGTAATGAATCACGCATTAAAACTAATGTTTCTTCATTGGTGAAATTTTCCTTTTCTGCCTTCTCAACCAAACCTATATAAACATTTGCCGAATACTGCTGTAACCCTACCAAATATGCGCTTACCACATCAGCATGATATGCTTCCATTTCATCATACATTATAAGCGAAGCAACACAAGCGCCTATTTTAAAATAGCCAAACCAATAACCAATATTTTCGCCAATTAAATTTTTAAAAACAAAATCTTCTGAAAAGTCTATTAGTTTATTGTCCAGATAATCTAATAAGCCATCAGCAATTGATGTCATATATACTCTTTTCTTTGAACTTAATGTATGGTATAAATCATTTGCAACATTCGAAATATCTTTATCCCTATATTTTAATCCAGCAGTCTTGGCTGTTTCGTCACTGAACACACTGTTCAGTACATCAATGCTATCATTGCAGTATTGCATTAGCGTCGTAGTAGATGCATATATATCAACAGCCATACAGGCAAAATCAAAAGAATTTTCAAAAACGTCTTTGCCAAAGCGATCCTTTTTATTGAGGTTTTCAAGTTTAATTTTTGCTACGCTTTTTCTTGAGGCATCCTTGCATATGGAATGTAAATATTCATATTCTCCTTTTCCTAGATGGTGACCTTGCTTTTTGAGCAGTTCGCTAATTTTCATTTCCAAGTATTCTATTATCTCTTTTTCAGATTTATCAATCAGCTTTAATTTATCTATAGCAAGTTCATCTGTTTTTATTAAATTAAAAATATAGTTTTCCACATTATTAGTGTCAACTTTTAACGCTTTTGAAGCTGAACTGTAAGAATACATATTTACATCGAAGAAATTGTAAAAAGCATCCTTTATATATTTTTCGCTATTTTTTTTTGCACTTCCAAAAAGGGTTTGGTTGTTTAGTGGGTTTAATTGATCCATTATTATATCTATTGCCAGACTAAATTTTGCAGACCTTTCCCCACCGTGAGCTTTCATCCAAGCTTCATCTGTCCATTGGATATTCTTTGCATTAAAATTCATGGCATCCCAAAGGGTCGTGGGTGGCATTATAGCGTGTAAAGTATCGTTTTCAACATAACTGTCAGCCCCCAAATACTTTAAAATAGGAATTGCCGGGAGATAATAGTTGGTTTTATGAACTACTGTTATCGGATACTTTTTCCCAAATTCGCTTAGAATCCCTTTTTCTATGTCAATTTCAATTTTTCTTATACCCTGTGTTATACGTATACCTGTTATTTTTTTTGAGTTTGAACGCAAAAAAGTCGCTTCGCATTTTGTCAGTTTTCTTAAATCTGTTATACTAACAAAAAGATTATCACTTTCAGTATCTACACGTTTATATAAATTAATCTTAGTTTCATTACTGTAGTTACTGACCAGCGTTAAAGTAGTATACTCAAGATTTGGCTGAGCATTACTAGCTGCTTTAGTATAAAAAGTACAATTAAACGTTGAAAATATAATAAAGAAAATTAAAAAAGGAACAATAAATCTAAAATAATTTTTCATATCTTTTCCCTCTATATTTAATCATTTAATCATTTCTTTTAATAAATAAGTTAACATGTGAGACCAATCACCATTAACAGCATTGTACCAATCATCATTTGCAATAAATTTCCATTTGTTACCATCCTTTTTAATGTCCATCACAAGTTTTGTTTTTTTTACAGGAGGATTATTTTTAATAGATTTTTCAATCAGCTTTGTCATTTTCTCCTTATTTTCGTCACTTGAAATACTTCCATCATACGTATACTTATCTATACAATCGGTTACGATTTTTAGTAAGTCCGGAGTTGTAACCGTTACGGTAGCTTTTCCAGTTTTACCATCGTCATTTATTTTTATGTTTTCAGTCTTATACTTGACATTTTTTGCATATACTTCCATGAGTGGCGAAAACTGATAAGGTTCATCTTCACCATACATTACTCTCCATGAATTATAATACGTTCCCTCTTTTATACTGCCCTTTGAAGACCCATAAAAGGCAAAAAATACCGCGCCAGATATGAGTACCAACAATACAGTAATTAACAACACTAATTGCCAAGCTTTTAACCCTCTTTTTTTATTAGTCAATTCCTTCCCGCACTTTTTGCAAAATTTAAAGCCTTTTGCGTTTTTATATCCGCATTCTTTGCACTTCATCAGTTTTACTCCCCTTACAGCAATTACTCACTAAAAAGCGTTCTAAATACACATTATACCCATTTAAGCTTTAAACCATCTGTTGGACAAAACTTTAATATCGTTTTTTAAGCATTCAAATGATTGAAGGTTTAAGCAAAAAAAACAAATGGTCGTTAATACTTTATTTACAAATCAATTATATTCCATTTGTGTATTACTGTCAATTGAAAAGTATTTTCTTGCAATTTTTTGGCATTGTGCACAAGTAAATGTGTTAAAATTCGTCATATATGTTAGTGAATTTTTTTGTCGCACGACTTCCCTATACTTTTTGCCGAATAAAGTAATGAAATCGTCCGTTTTCATTTTCGATTGAGAAAAAATATTTCCTTATATTCATGTTTCGTCAGGTGAATGCCGGACACTTCGTCCTGCGCAATGCGGTGCGGTACGGTTAATGTAGTGGAATAAACAAAAAAATCGGCAGAAACTAATGCTTTCTGCCGATTTTTTGGTGGAGGCGAGGGGAATTGAACCCCTGTCCGAAAACCGCTCATCACAGCTTTCTCCGGGTGCAGACAATCATTTAAAATTCCCTCTGCAAGTCGCCGGTTGTCAGGCTAAATGCATCGGTAGTTTCAAAGTCATGACCGGGCGCGAAACAAAACCCGGTTCACGTTCACCGCTAATCGACGCCTTAATCCGAACCGCGGTATTTTCGGTTAAGACGGCCGCCTAATTAGGCAGCTTGTGCAACTAAATTGTTGTCAGTTATTTTTTAAATTGTGTCCTTTTAAAGCGGTTGACACAGCCGCTACCCGCTTACCGTGCCTCGCAATCCCCGTCGAAACCATTGCGCCCCCGTAATATCGGGAATTGCCCCGTGCCTTTATATTATAATTCATAACCCCTGCCGTGTCAAATAATTTAGGTCGAAAAAAAAGCGCGCCGTAAAAATTACGACGCGGTCAGAATATATACTCCGGCGTATTCGCCGTCAAAAAACAGTTCTACGGGCTTATATTCCGAATTAGTTTTATCCGGAAATTCCTCGGCCTTTATTACCCTCCATTTTTTGCCCGCGGGCATTCCCAAAAGAGAAAGGGGATTGTCACGCCTATGTCTTCCTACAGAGTATTTAATTAAAGAAAATTTCCAGCCTTTGTCGTTTGCATTCAGCTTGATATCGGAGGTGGTCACCCGCCGCAGAGGGTCTTTGCCGTTATCAAAAAGGGTCATTTTATCGCCTTCAATCTGCATGACGGGCAGGTCGGTCGAATTAAGCGGATAAATTCGGTATAAACGGTCGGTGTATGCGATTATTTTATCGCCGCAGACTGAGATTTCAACATCAAAGGACGAGCATTTAAAGCTCGCTTTGGGGTCGGCATTACCGGTTTTTGAATGCCAAAAGCCGCCCGATATTTTATCAAAGGCGAGCTCGTACCCGTCAAAGGAGACGTATTCAATCAAATCGCTATCTGTGCCGGTTCTCGAAGCGGTCAGAACATCAAGCTCCTCCTGTGAGATATACAGCTTCGAGAGTCTGCCGCCGGTACTCGCCGGTTTTACAAAAAGAAGGCACAAAAGCACCGCCGCGGCGCTGAGTGCAACCGCAAGGGCTATCCATGATTTTTTATTCATCATATCACCTTATAAAATATCCTCGGAATCGTAGCTGATAAGCGAGAAACGCTCCACTCCCGAAATGCCCGAGAGGGTTTTGGAAACGCTCTGTACGTCGTCGGTGTAGACCTCCATAACAAGGTCAACTCCCTTTGCGGTGTGGTTGCTGCTCTTTAATCTGCACTTTTTGGATTTTTCGGCAACCGACTTTATTACGCCGTCGGTATCGTCCTCGCCGCAGTGGACAACCGCAGTATAGAGGTTGTTTTTGCTGCCTAACTTTATGTAATTGAGGGCGATAAGTATAAGCGTGACCGTAAGCGATGTAAGAATTGAGAGCTTATAGAGCTGACAGCCGCAGGTGATGCCTATATGTATGCTCCAAAGCAGGTAGAGCATATCGACCGGATCCTTGACCGCCGTTCTGAATCGGATTATCGCCAGTGCGCCGATGGTACCGAGAGTAATGACCAGGCTGGACTGCAGAGAGAGGATTATTGTGGAAATAAAAAACGGAATGACAGCGATGCTTATATGAAAAGATCTGTTATAAAACGCCCTGTGCGATACCAGCCGGTAGATGGCGTATTCATAGGCTGCGAGAAAGAAGGTCGCCAGCAAAACGGCGCAAACGGTAGCGGTGGGCAGAGCCTTTGCCGCCCCGTTATCGTTAATTGTCTGTAAAAGGGAACTTAAAAAATCCATTTTATTTACCTCATCTTCTTTTTACGGCGCAAAGTCCGTAGTAATATTTTGAAAAGGACGTCTGCGAGAGCTCTCTGTCCGATATAATCCGCCTAATGTATGACGGCAGTATACCGTCAAACTTGACCTCTAAAATATGTCTTGCTTTTTGCTGTATCGGTATGGCGAGATAATCCCGCGTCAAAAAGTTTTCGGTATCTTTCGAAGCCGAGATATTCCTGTCAATGGTCACGCGCACGTTTGCGGCGAGCTCTGTAAAGGCGGTGCGCTCGTAATCTATTATGACCTTCGGCTCAAAGCCGTATGTTAAAATATCGGTACAGAATCTTGCCAGAAGGGTATCGGGAAATTCATAAATAAAATCGGCGCAGTCGCCCGATGTTATTTTTTCATACTGTTCGGGGGTCAGCAGGCAGGATTCTTTGCGGCACCTGCCGTATAGTTTTTCCTTGCGCTCAAGGCGGATAAATCGGGCATCATCGCCGTAATAGCGTATGCGGTACTTGAAGCGCTTTGAAAGTCCCGCCTCGGTATCGGAGGCGCAGGAGCAGCGGTAATCGTCAAAATACAGACTGTGGACGGTGTAAACGCCGTTTTTTCCGGAGTTTTCATCAGCCTCCAGCAGAGCGCCCAGCCGAGTCTCAAGGGCGGCAAGCGTACCTTCGCCGCAGCAATATTTCCATTCGTTTCTGTACTGCCTCAAACAATCACCCTTCCCGCCTGCGAAAAACCGCTATACAATACAGAAATATTATCATTTTTTTTGCCTTATGTCAACCGACAGCGGCAGGCCTTTAACCCTTTCGAATCAAAACTTTTTAACCGTGTGATTTAACTTGATTGACAATCGGGAATAAATGTGCTAATATAAACTGAGGTATGGCAAGGTAATATTAAAAGAGTATAATCTATTACACATAAGGTTGATTTGTTTTAAAAAGGATTGAAACGTAAATTGAAGGATAACAAGTCAAATTTGCACCCCTACTATAAAGTAATAAAGCGTATTTTGGATATCTTTATCGCTGTTCTGGCTATAATTATAACCTCGCCTGTTATGCTTATTGCCAGTATTATGGTGCTCTGTGACCGCAGCGCAAAGGGCAGCCTTATATTCAAGCAGAACCGCTTCGGCAAGGACGGCAAGCTTTTCAAGATATACAAATTCCGCACCATGAGAAAGGACGCCCCGGATGAGGTTCCCACCGGCGTTTTCAGCGATGTGGAAAAATATCTTACCCGTCCCGGAAAATTTCTGCGCAAGACAAGCATCGACGAGCTGCCCCAGCTTTTTAACGTACTCAAGGGGGATATGAGCATCGTCGGTCCGCGTCCTCTTGTGCGCACCGAAGAGGAGATACACAAACTGCGCCAGAAAAACGGCATTTACACCATTTTGCCGGGCGTTACCGGCTGGGCGCAGGTAAACGGACGCGATATGGTAGGCGCGGAAGAAAAAACCGAGTACGATAAAGAATATCTGCGCAGGATGTCTTTTTGGTTTGATTTGAAAATTCTTTTAATGACTGCAAGGCTCGTGGTTTCGGGTTACGGCGTTGTTGAAGGCGCCGAGACCGAAAAGGCCGAAAGCTGAAAGGTAAATTTTCCGGTTAGAAAATTTGCCTTTTATTTTTATAAAAAACAGGGATGAATTTTAATGGCTGATTTAACCCATCTTTCAAATAAAAATTACTGCATCGGCAAACGAAGCGCCGGCGCTGCTCTGCTGTCTCTTTTGCAGGCGCTCGGAGTTGACGGCGGCGACGCGGTCTTTCTGCCCGCACTGGCTCCGGATTATATTTTAAACGGCGTGCTGTGTTCGGGGGCTGTTCCCGTTTTCTGCGACATTACCGGAAAAAATATGTGTCTTTCCCCAAAATCGCTTAAAAAAGCTCTGCAAAAATGCGTGCAGGAGAAAAAGCTTGAGCCGCGTGCCGTTCTGATTTACGATTTTTGCGGCTTTATGCCGGATTTTAAAGCTTTAAGTGCCTTATGCAGCGCCGAAGGTCTGCTTACGGTTGAAATTTGCCAAAACGCTCTGCCAAAGGGAGACTGCGATATCGCATTAAGTGCCGTGAAAACCCCCGAGGTCTGTGCGGGATTGATATTTACAGATATAAAGCGTGCCGCCGAAAACCTTATCCGCATCGAAAAAAGCGACCCGATGGGCATCGGGGCTCCGCTGTTTGACTCTGAGCTGGAAAAGGCGACCGAGCATCTTTCGCTCGTCCCCCGAAAACGCGCGTCGCGCAGACAAAAGGCGCTGCGCCTTGCGGAAAAATATGCAGAAAAGGGACTTGTTCCCGCCTTTGATTTCAGTGACAAAAGCTTTGGCTACAACGGTTTTCCGTTTTTTGCCGAAAACGCAGAGCATAAACTCAGCCTGACCGAGCTTTCCAAAGCACGGTTTTACTCTCCTGCATGCGCTGTGCGCGGACTGAGTACCGCAGGAGGCAGAGAGGAGTTCCCCTCCGCCTTTGCCGCGGCAGACAGGCTTGTGGTGTTTGAATTATTTCAGGGGAATTGATTTAAATGAAAAAACTAACATTTTTTGCAATTTTCTTTCTGTTTGCGTTAACCCTTTGCCTTTCGGCGGGAGCGCAAAGCGGAAGCTGCGGTGAAAACGCCTTTTGGAGTCTTGAGGGCGGAACTCTGCGCATAACCGGCTCGGGAGATATGGAAATCTATGATTCCGACGAGCTTGTGCCGTGGCACTTCGCAAGAGAGCAGATAAAAAATCTGATTATTGATAAGGGTATAACCTCTTTGGGCAACTGCGCTTTTTCGGGGATCGAAAACATAACGGAGGTGACCTTTCCCGAGGGGCTGGAAACGATAGGCGACTGCGCCTTTGTTGGCTGTACGGGGCTTAAAAAGGTAACCCTGCCGTCCGGGATAAAGCGCATAGGCTTTGAGGCCTTTTTTGATTGTATCTCACTCGATGAGGTGCACGCCGAAAGTCTTGAAAAGTGGTGCGAAACGCAGTTTGACAGCGCAAGCTCCAACCCGCTTTTTTACGGCAGAAATCTTTATTTCGGCGACGCTTTGGCCGAGGAAGTCACTCTGCCCGAGAGCCTGGCCGAAATAGGTCAGTACGCCTTTACCGGATGCACATCGCTCAAATCTGCCACAGCAGCCGGACAGCTCGAAACGGTAGGCGACAGCGCCTTTAACGGCTGCTCGGGGCTGCAAAAGGTTGTTCTCGGGGAAAATGTCAAAAAAATCGGTCTGATGTCATTTGGAGGCTGCTCTTCGCTTACGGAAATCCACATTCCCGAATCGGTCGAAGAGATAGACGAGCTTGCATTTAGCGGCTGTTCCTCCCTTAAACGGCTGGAGCTTTACGGAAATATTAAAAAAATATCCCAAGGCGCCTTTGAGGGGTGCGATAACCTGACCGTTTACTGTTACGCGGGCTCGGCTGTCAGCAAATTCTGCAAAAAATCGGACATCCCTTGCAAAACCAAGCTTTCGCCCTCCGCCGTCATTTTGATTTTCGCCTGTACTGTTTTGTGCGCGGTTTTTGCTTTTATCTTCAGAAAAAAAATAAAAAGCATACTGCGAATTGTACGCGCTTGACTTTTTGCTCAAAAGGTGCTAAATTTAAATTACCAAATAAACAGGAGGTAATGCAAAGTGGCAGATATAATGGAAATTGTAAAAGATAAGATTGAAGAGATAGTTGAAAAAATAAAGGGCGACAAAGATGTAGCCAGAAGCTTCAACTCCGACCCTGTTAAAACCATCGAGTCTCTTATCGGCGTTGACCTTCCCGATGAGGCGATCAAGGGCATTGTCGAAGGCGTTAAGGCTAAACTGGGCGACGCTTCCAAGCTCGGCGGTCTTTTCGACGGCATCAAAAATCTCTTTGATAAAAAAGACTAACCGCCCACTGTCGTGGGGGACATGTGTTGCATTACATGACTTTTTGCGACAGAATTACATTTTAATCTTACGCAGAAAAAACGGTCAGCATCAAGTGCTGACCGTTTTGGTTTGTGCGGGGAGCCCTCGCCGGCGGGCAGTGCCCGCTTTTGATGCTTTGGCATCACGCAAATTTTTGTGACAACAATAAATTTTAATATTACAGAAAAGCCCGGGCAACAACAAAGCTGCCCGGGTTGGTTTGTGCTTATTGTGCTGAAAACACCGTAGGGACGAGCATTGCTCGTCCGCTTTTCAAGGGGATAACATTAATAAATAAGATAAATCCGGTGATTTATTACAAGTTTCGTAATGCAACACATGGGAAGCGGACGTTGTCCGCCCCGCGGGTGCTACCCGCACGCGCCAGCGGTGGAGGGATTGTCAATATAAATTTAGTAAATAACAATCCCTCAGTCAGCTTCGCTGACATCTCCCTTTGCACAAGGGAGCCGCAATTTTCATCAAACTCCGAGCTTATTCAAGCCGTCCCACCTCGGGGAAAGGTGGATTGCCGTAAGGCAAAACGGAACGCCCCCAAAGGCGTTGATTGTACGGAATGGCAGGGTCTTTATGACGCGCAAAAAAGTCGAGCCGGCAGTCTTTTTCTTTCATGTTATCACCTATTGAAGCTGCCCGGCAAGCTCGCAGAGCTTTGAGAGCCTTCTGTTCATTGATGAGCGGGTAACGCTGCCGCCCGCCAGCTCGCACAGCTCGCGCAGAGAGGCTTCGGGGTTATCAAGTCGCAGCTCGGCGGTCTGCCGCAGACTGTCAGAGAGATTTTCCAGCACACCTGCTTTTTTCAGCTTTTTGATGGCCGAGATCTGCGCCGCTGCGGCGTCCACAATGCGGTTAATATTTGCGTTGTCGCAGTTTGCGGTGCGGGTGGCGCGGTTGCGGTAGTCCTTTTCCACGGCCGTGTTAAGAAGCTTCCAATACTGATTGACCGCGCCGATGTACGCAAGCAGGTCGATTATCGCTTCACGCTCGTTTAAATAAATAACATATCGCCCGCCGCGCTCGGACATTCGGCAGCTTATATCCATTTTTAAAAGCAGTTTTTGAAGAAACAGCGCGTCGGCTTTTACAGGGATGTCAAACTCCAGCCGGTAGGATTTTGCCGGGTCGTTTGCCGTTCCGCAGGCAAGAAATGTCCCGCTGACAAACGCCGACATACAGCAGGGCTTTTTTACCGTTTTTTTGATATCGGAAAAGTAGTGGACAAGCTTTGAGCGGTCGTTCATATCGGGCACGGTAAGGGTGTACAGCACCTTTTTGCTTTTGCCCTCAAGCGGAGCGGATATATCGGAAATAACGCCGAAAAGCTCGGCAAGTCTTCCCGCCGCGAGCTGTGCCGAGGGGCGGTGTTCGCCCGAAAACACAATGCGCGAGACCGAAAAGCTCTTTGAATACATAAGTATTCCTGCGATCTGAGCTTTAAGACAGCAGGAGGAAAGCTTTTCGTTTTTGCATATTTCGTCTTTTATATCGGATGAGAAGGACATTTTTCTCCTCCTTTTTGCAATATTTACCCTTTTATTATATACCCAAAGGGGAGCGATTGCAAGAATGGCGAAATAAAGCTTGATTTTTAGGGATTATTCGTTTATACTTTGAATTTGAAAGTCACTATCAATTTTGAGAGGGTGAATTTTTTGCAGAAGGGTTACAACACCAGACAAAAAAATGAAATTCTAAAGTTTTTAAAGCTGCACGCAGGCGAGAGCTTTTCGGCAAGGGAGCTTATAGACAGCAGCTCGATCTCGGCGGGCGAAGCCACCGTTTACCGCACATTAAACAGACTGACTTGCGAGGGCGTGCTTAAAAAGTTTGCCGATTCGGCTACCGGCGCGGCGCGCTATCAGATAGACGGCGGCGAGGACTGCCGGGAACATATCCACCTTATTTGCAGCAGCTGCGGCAAGATAATACACCTAAATTGCAGCTTTACTCACAACATCGAGCAGAGCCTTGAGCGTGAGCAGAGCTTTGAGCTCGACTGCCAGAATACCGTTATTTACGGCAAGTGCCGCACATGCCATTAAGAGTTTTCGGAGGAACAGTATGAAAAAGATCATTTCGGTTTTTGTTGCCTTATGCCTTTGCACCGCGCTGCTTTGCGGGTGTAAAGGCGAGGGTAAAAAGAGCGATAAGCTGAGTATTGTAACTACAATTTTCCCTCAGTACGATTTTGCGCGGGCAATCGGCGGGGACAAGGCGGAGGTTATTATGCTTGCCTCGCCCGGCAGCGAGGTGCACAGCTTTGAGGCCACCCTGTCCGATATCGCGAAGATAGAGCAGTGCGACTTGTTTATTTATGTCGGCGGGGAGTCGGAAAGCTGGCTCGACAGCGTTTTTGAAGCCATGGGCAGCTCCTGCCCCGAAAAAATTGCCCTTATGGATATGGTTGAGCCCAGACTTGAGCAGTACATAGAGGGTATGGAGCGAGAGAACGGCGAGGATGAAGAGGAATATGACGAGCACGTTTGGACCTCGGTTAAAAACTGCGCGGTAATAGCCGAAGAAATATGCAGCGCCATGTGCAAAGCCGACCCCGCAAACGAAGAATACTACCGCGCAAACGCCGCCGACATTATCGCGGGGCTCGGCGAACTCGACAAGACCTTTGAGGAGATAACATTAAACGCCAAGCGCAAAACGCTTGTTTTTGCCGAGAGATTCCCCTTTGCCTATTTTGCAGCCGATTACGGTCTTGACTGCTACGCCGCCTTCAAGGGCTGCTCGTCTGAGACCGAGCCGAGTCTTGCGACAATATCCTTTCTGACCGACAAGGTTAAGCAAAGCGGTCTGCCTGCGGTATTTTACATCGAGTTTTCCACCGAAAAGGTTGCCGATACCATATGCGCGGCTACGGGGGCGAAAAAGCTGCTTTTTCACTCCTGCCACAACGTCAGCCGCAAGGATTTTGAAAATGGCGTTACATACATCGAGCTTATGCGGCAAAACGCTGAAAATTTACGGGAGGCTTTAAACTAGAATGCCTATATTATCATGCAGGGACGTTTCCCTTTCCTATGACGGGAGCACGGTGGTCTCCGGGCTTTCGTTCGATGTAAATCCCGGCGACTATCTGTGTATAGTCGGCGAAAACGGTTCGGGTAAAAGCACCCTTACCAAAGCCCTTTTGGGACTTATGAAGGTCAGCGGAGGCTCTAGTTCCGCAGGCGAAGGCCTGAGCCGCAATCAGATAGGCTATCTGCCCCAGCAGACCGATATCCAGAAGGATTTTCCCGCCTCGGTAGAGGAGGTCGTGCTCTCGGGCACACTCGGAAGCATGGCGGGAAGGCTGTTTTATTCCAAAAAGGAAAAAGCGCTTGCCCGTGAGAAAATGGAGCTTTTAGGTCTTGCGGGTATGGAAAAGCGGTGCTACCAGGATCTTTCGGGCGGTCAGCAGCAGAGAGTGCTGCTTGCCCGCGCGCTGTGCGCCTCGGAAAAGCTCTTAATTTTAGACGAGCCCGCGGCGGGTCTTGACCCGCTTATTACCGCCGACCTTTATTCCATTGTAAAAAAACTGAACCGCGAACACGGCATAACGGTAATTATGGTATCCCACGACCTTGCAGCGGCGATTAAGGATTCCACCCATATACTTCATCTGCGCAGGGGGCCTCTGTTTTTCGGCACTACCGCAGATTATATTAAAAGCGGAGCGGCTAAAACCCTTTTGGGAGGTGTGGCGCTGTGACCTTTGCCCAGATGTTTTCAAGCTCCCTGCTTGTGGGAGTAATCGTAAAAGCTCTTATAGTCGGCGTGCTTGTCTCGCTGTGCTCCTCGCTTTTAGGAGTAAGCCTTGTTTTAAAGCGGTTTTCAATGATAGGCGACGGACTTTCCCACGTCGGTTTCGGTGCGCTCGCCATTGCCACCGTACTGGATATGGGAAACTACTCGCTGGAAATCTCCATTCCCATAGTTATACTTGCCGCCTTTTTTATTCTGCACCTTAACGAGCACAGCAAAATAAAGGGCGACGCCGCGATTGCAATTTTCTCGGTTGGAGCGGTGGCAATAGGAAGTCTTATATACAACTATTCCGGCAGCCGCACGACAGATATCTGCAACAGCCTTTTCGGCTCGGCTTCGATAATTACCCTCAATACCAAAGACCTCATTATCAGCATCGTTCTCTCAGTCATTGTGCTGGGGATTTATGTTATTTACTACAACCGCATTTTCTCAATCACCTTTGACGAGACCTTCTCCCGCGCAACCGGAATAAAAACCGAGCTTTACAATATTATGCTCTCGGTGCTCACGGCCGTTACGGTGGTTCTGGGAATGAAAATGATGGGCGCCATTATGATTTCGGGACTTATCATCTTCCCCGCCCTGACCTCGATGCGGGTGTGCCGCAGCTTTAAATCGGTGATTTTCTGCTCGGCGGCGGTCTCGGTAGTATGCTTTTTGATAGGATTTTTTACCGCCTGCCGTCTGGAATACCAGACAGGCCCCACCGTTGTTGCGGTAAATACCGCGGTATTTTTGATTTTCTGCCTTGCGGGTGCTATTATGCGCCGCAGGAAAAACAATATCGGAGAGTGAAGGTCTTTTGATACAGTTATTTTTACTGTTTTTTAAAATAGGTCTGTTTGTTTTCGGCGGCGGATACGCCATGATAGGCTTTGTGGAGAGCGAGTGCGTGGAAAAACGCGGCTGGCTCGACCTTGAGGAGTTTCAGAACGTCTGCGCCATTGCCGAATCCACCCCCGGGCCTATCGCCATAAACCTTGCCACATACGTCGGCAGAAAACGGCAGGGCGTAAAAGGAGCTGTTGCCGCGACCCTGGGCGTTGTGACCCCCTCGTTTTTGATAATTTTCACCATTTCCCGGTTTTTCAACAGATTTCTTGAAATAGAGATCGTAGCAAGCGCCTTTGCTGGCATAAAGGTCGCCGTGGGCGTGCTTATCTTCAAGGTTGCGCTTACCATGGTAAAAAGGCTGAAAAAATCGGCCTTTAGCTGGATTTTGATGGGCGTTATGTGCGCTGCTCTTTTATCAATCGAAATTTTCGCCCTTAATTTTTCCTCCCTCTGGCTTATAGCCGCGGGAGCGGCGGCGGGACTTTTGCTGTATGCCGTAAGCGCAAAAAAGGAGGAAAAAGATGATTTATCTTGAGCTTTTTCTGACCTTTTTAAAGATAGGAGCTTTTGCCTTCGGCGGCGGGTACGGTATGATTCCGGTAATCCGTCAGGAGGTGCTGGCTCACGGCTGGATCGACGACGAGACACTTCTCGAATTCATCGCCGTCAGCGAGTCCACTCCCGGCCCTATTTCGGTAAATCTCGCCACATTTGTGGGCAGCAAAATGGGCGGTGCGCTCGGCGCGGCTCTTGCTACTTTGGGCACGGTTCTGCCCGCATTTATTGTTATGCTGATAGTCGCAAAGGTTTTCAACCGGTACAAAAGCAACAAGCTTGTAAATGCGGCGTTTGGCGGCATACGCCCCACCGTTACGGGGATGATTCTTGCAACCGGAACCGTACTTCTTGTTAAGAGCATTTTCCCGCTGCTTCTGTCTGCGGCTAAGCTCGCGGCGGACGGCAAGGCGATAATCATTGCCGTAATACTTGCCGCCGAAATTATAGCCTACAAAAAGGTAAAACAAAAAAATCTCTCTCCCGCCATGATAATTATTTCTTCGGCGGTGCTCGGGATTATTCTATATTAAATGAGGTAAACGCAAATGAATAACGCCGTAACCGAAAAACTATTTTCTCTGCGGGACGAGGGGTACGCCGCTTTTCAGGCAAAGCTGATACCGGGTATTCCTGCCGACAGCATAATAGGCGTGCGCACCCCGCTTTTGCGCTCGCTTGCAAAGGAGCTTATAAAGGAGAAAAACTACGGGCGGTTTCTCGAGGATTTGCCACATGAGTATTTTGACCAGAATCAGCTTCATATTTTTATTTTAAGCGGGCTTAAAAACTATGACGAGTGCATGGAGCAGACCGAAAGGTTTTTGCCCTATATTGACAACTGGGCTACCTGCGACCAGCTCTCGCCTGCTGTTTTCAAAAAGCATAAGTGCGAGCTGCTTGAAAAAATCAAGGTGTGGATAAAATCGGATAAGCCCTATACCGTTCGCTTTGCAATAGGCATGCTTATGAGCCACTATCTCGATGAGGATTTTTCTCCCGAATATCCGAAGATGGTCGCGGCGGTAAAATCGGACGAGTATTATGTAAATATGATGAGCGCATGGTACTTTGCCACAGCTCTTGCCAAGCAGTACGAAAGTATTCTGCCCTACATAACCGAGGGAAAGCTTTGCGGCGAGGTGCATAACCGAACTATCCGCAAGGCCTGCGAAAGCTACCGCATAACAAAGGAACAGAAGGAACTGCTGAAATCTTATAAACGATAAAAAAACTTCCCCCTGCACGAGGAAAAGCCTAAAAGAAAGGAGCATTGCAATGAAAAAACAGACGGAGCGCATAGCATATTACGAAGAAATTTTCGACCGCCTTTCAGAATCGGTCACATCGGTATATAAATCCATTGAAAATCTCGAAAACCTGCGCCCGCAGATAGACGAGCTTTCAGCCTACTACTCAGGCAAACAGTGGAAAAAGGACTTTGCCGACGACGAGGCGGGAAAAATTCCGCAAGACCTCAAACGCGGCGTTCTCTCCGAGGATGGAGTAAACAATCTGCTCGATGATATATCCGCTCTCGGCGCGGTATCTGATATTTTGAATTTACCTGCAGACAAAAAGGTGACTGAAAAATCAGTCACCTTTTTGTTATAGCTTAATCGTTTGATTTTTTTGCGAAAACCCAGAGCTTTGCAAAGACATAGTTTAGAATTATGACAATTACCGCAAGCAACGGCTTGACAATAAGCGAGTTCCAGCCGAGGGTCGTGCAGAAAATAAACAGACCTATCGCCTCAATAATGAGCGTTGCAAGACGGGACAGCATAAAGGAGACAAACTCCTTAAAGGTCAGCTTTACCCCAAGATAGGGCGAGCGGAAAACGAAAAACTTGTTGGGCAAAAAACAGGCTACAACAGACAAAAGCCACGCTATGCTGTTGATTATCTGGATCAAAACGCTTTTATCGGGTGGTTTTCGGAATAAAAACCACAGCAGATAAAAACCGCCGATGTTGATAAAGGTGGTAAAGCATCCTATAAAAAAATAAATGGTAAATTTGGGGTTTATTATAGGAGAAAGCTTTGTAAGCCTTGTTTTTTCAAGCAATTTATCAATTATGGGAGCAAGCTTTGCGTGGGTGGCCTCCACCTGTTCGGGCGAGGGGAAGAAGATGAACCGCAAAACGTTTACTATGCCTTTGACCATCGTTCTACAAATCCTTTGCAAATAGATAAAAACAATATAACATATTTTTGTTCATTTTTCAATATAAATCGCATATTTATTGGTTTTACAGGGTTTCTTTTTTGAGAACGTCTATGGGATTGTCGTTTTTTATTTTGCTTGTGGCATAAAGCATGGTTATAAAAACAACCGCAAAAACGCTTGCTACGGCTATGACTATGCTTGTCCACGGGATGTAAAAGGGCAGGTCAAGTCCGAGTCCGGTTATTCTGTAAATAACATAGGTCACAAGCACCGCCGCAGGCAGGCCGAGCGCAAGACCGCGCAGACCGTAAATAAGACACTCGTAGTTGCTCATTTTTCTAAAGCCTGCCCGGGAAAGTCCCACCGATTTGAGCATTGCAAGCTCACGCCTTCGCAAAAGCACGTTTGTGGAAATAGTGTTGAAGACGTTTGCCACGGCAATAAGCGAGATGATTATAATAAATCCGTAGGAAAATACGTTTACAACCGTTGTAAGTGTGCGCACCGATTCATACTCTGCGCTCAGGTCGTAAAGATAGTTGACATTTATTCCGTCTTGCTTGAGATTATTGGTGATATTCTCCCGCGCCGTGTCGTGGGCGGGCGCGGTTATCAAAAAGGAAGTGACATCGGTTTCGCCCTTTCTTATGCCGGCAAAAGCTTCGCTGTCGGCAACGCTTAACGGATACGCAAAACAAACATATCTGCTGTCGGTAGTACCGGGAATACCCTTAACGGCAGCGTCAACGGTAAGAGTAACCCGCTCATAGGCTTCCTGCTTTGTTACACGAACAGCTTTGCCGCGGTCAAGCTCATGCTCTCCGTCAAAGGGGAAATTTTCAATATATTCCTCGGGATAATAGTAAAAGGCGATAATATCTTCTCCGTCGTCGGTATATTCCTCTTCGTAAAGGATGTAGCCTTCTATATCTTTGAGCACCGATACCTCGGCGGTAAAGGGAAGGGTGCTTTCCTTTATCGGGGAGCAGGAAAACCACCGACGCTTGTCTTTACGGTCATAGTAGTAATCGCCGTAGTCATTCTGCACAAGAGCGCGCGGATCGGCTTTATCGTAGTATTTTTCGGGATTTATACCGTTTTGCGCGCATATAGCGTTAAAGGTTTCGTCATCAAAAAAGTTGATCACGGCCATCATGCCAAAACTGCCGTCTGTGTACTCCTGCTTTGCGTCCTTTGGCAGAGATTTATATTCGTTCGAGATGTTTTCCGGCTTTAAATTTACCGTTTCCACGTTCTGACTGTAATAGGAAAAGCTTTCCACACCCTCGGTTTTTCCGAGGATTTCTACAACCTGCTGACATTTCGACCTATCCTCGTCGGATAAGGAAAAGAAGATATCACAATCTACGTTATCCTTTGAGACACCTGTCAAAGTGTTTTTAAAATATGAGCAAAATGACGACGCTGCAATAAACAGGGTTATGCTCAGCGCAAGTGAAATAACGGTAGAGCGGTAGCGTTTGCGGTTGCGCTTGAAGTTTTTAACGGCAAGAGTCCCCTCAAAACCGAACAGCTTTGAGGTAAGCTTCGATGTTTTGACGTCCTTGCCGCGCACTTTTACGTCCCCGCTCTGGCGGATTGCCTCAATGGGGTTGATTTTTACCGCCTTTTTAGCGGGCAGCCACGCCGAAATCAGCGTTGTGACAAGGCACACCGCAACGGCGGTCAAAAGCGCGGGAATGTTGAGCACAAGGTACATTTTTACTCCGTTGCCGCCGCTTATGGCGCTAAAGGAGTCGCGCAGACACCAAAGGGTTATGCCTATTCCCAAAATTCCGACAATAAGACCTATGGGAATGGCTATGGCGCTGAGCAGCAGCGCTTCGTAAAGAACAGCGCCGCGTATCTGCTTTCTTGTTGCGCCGACAGATTTTAAAATTCCGAACTGCTTTGTGCGCTCGCTTACCGAAATGGAAAACGAGTTAAATATAAGCGAGATAGAGCCGAGAGCTATAAGAAATACCAGCACGCCGGCAAATCCGTAAAATACCGAGCGCAGACTGCCCGAGTTTATATCGCCGCACAGGCGCAGAACATCGTTGTTTGCCACCAGCCGTTCGTTAAGCTCGCCGAAGGCGAATTTTTTTGTAAACTTAGAAGGATGCTTTGAAATTACAAATAAATCGTAACTGTCCCTGTCCGCTTCGCCAACCGTGAGGGCGGTGTATCCGGGGCAGGAGTATTTTTCGATATTATGGGGCAGACGCTGGTATATACCTACTATTTTGTACTGTCTGGTCTGTGTCTCGGTTATCTGCTCGCCCGCTTCGGGGTCGAAGGAGGCCAGATCGTCAAGTTCGCCGTCGTTTCCTGCGCGTTTTCCAACCTCAAGAGTGACCGTGTCGCCGACCTTGACCTGCACCTCGCCGTTGCTTATAAGGTGCTCGGGCATAAGAATTTCTCCGCTGTTTTGCGGCATTCTGCCCTCCAGAATATTGACGGGAATAAAGTCGGTTATATCCTCTCCCGCCGATTTAATAAGCAGATAGGGCTTATACTCGTTGCTGCTGCCGATGTCTGCCCAGCCGACGGTCTGCATAGTCGTGCTTTTGGATATCTCCCTGTTTTTGAGCAGATTTTGCACCTGCTCCCCGGTAACGTCCTTGTAAACTCCGTGGTAATTGCCCTCCAGGCGGGCGGTGTCGCGGATAAGAAAGTCAATGCCGCTGTATGCGCCCTCGATTACCGCCGTAAAAAGAGCCATGGAAAGCACTATGCCGATGATCGTGACAATTGTGCGCACCCTGTTTTGCTTCAGCGATTTTCGGGTAAAGCTTTTAAAAACATTCATTACTCCGCCTCCAAAGTCCTGCGGTCGCTGACGATTTTTCCGTCCTCAACCGTAATGATTCTGTCGGCCTGAGCGGCTATGCTTTCATCGTGGGTGATTACTATAAGGGTCTGACCGTACTTTTTGTTGGAAAGTTTTAAAAGATCTATTATCTCCTGACTGTTTTTTGAGTCAAGGTTGCCGGTAGGCTCGTCGGCAAGCACAACTGCCGGGTTGTTCATAAGTGCTCTGCCGATAGACACCCTCTGCTGCTGACCGCCCGAGAGCTGATTGGGAAGATTATTTTTGCGGTCTGTAAGATTGAGGGTCGCAAGCAGATCAGATAGTCTTTGCTCATCGGGCGTACCGCCGTCCATAAGCACCGGCAGGGTGATGTTTTCGACAACATTGAGTACGGGAATAAGGTTGTAAAACTGGTATATAAGACCTACCTGACGGCGGCGAAATACCGCCAGCTCGTCCTCGCTTTTTGCGTAAACATCCTCTCCGTCCATAAAAACCTTGCCGCCTGTGGGACGGTCAACCGCGCCGATAATGTGCAGAAGAGTGGATTTTCCCGAACCCGAAGGACCGATAATAGCCAAAAACTCGCCCTTTTCCACCGAAAAAGATATGCCGTCCACGGCTCTGACCTCATTTTCGCCCGAGCCGTATACTTTGGTAAGGTTTTCAATGCGCAGAATTTCCATTGTTTTGTGTTTCTCCTTTGTTTTAAATAGCTTTTGCTGTTTCAAGTGCGAGCTCCATCATCTGGGTAAACGAATTTTGCCGCTCTTCGGCGGTTGTAGCCTCGCCCGTGATTATATGGTCGGATATCGTACATATCGCAAGGGCGTTTTTGCCGCAGCGCGCAGCGTTCATATAGAGCGCCGCGGCCTCCATCTCGATAGCCATAACGCCCATTTTGCCCCATAGGTAGGCGCTTTTCTCGATGGGCGCAAGGTCGGATTCATCGTTATAAAAGGTATCGGATGATAAAAGATTGCCTACATGATAGTTAACACCCATTTTATCCGCCTGACCGGTACATTCCTTGAGCAGCTTATAGCTGCATGTGGGGGCAAATGTTCCCGGCAGACGGTACTGCGCGGCAAATCCGGAATTTGTGCATGCTCCCATGCCCATAACTATATCGCGAATATGTATATTTTCGTTTATCGCTCCCGCCGAGCCGATTCTTATAATGTTTTCCACACCGAAAAAGTTAAAAAGCTCGTAGGAATATATGCCCATGGAGGGCATACCCATTCCGCTTGCCATTACCGAAACACGTTTGCCCTTGTAGTTTCCGGTATAGCCCTGAACGCCGCGCACATTATTGACGAGAACGGCGCCGTCTAAAAAGTTTTCGGCAATAAATTTTGAACGCAGAGGGTCGCCGGGCATCAGAACCGTCTTCGCAAAGTCCTCCGGCGTCGCTTTGATATGAGGGGTCGGATACGGTAGTGTCATAACTGTTCATTTCCTTTCTTTTAAGCATTTCATAGTATTCTTTTGCAATGCCTACCATGCGGCTGGTGCCCAGTCTTTCGGCTCCAAGACGGATAAATTCCTCGGCGTCCTCAAGGGAGGATATTCCGCCCGCCGCCTTTATTTTTACTTTGTCGTCAATATTTTGCGCAAAAAGGGCGATATCGTGCGCTGTCGCGCCGCCCGAGGAAAATCCGGTCGATGTCTTTATAAAATCGGCTCCCGAAGCGGAAACTATCTCGCACATTTTTATTTTTTCCTCGTCGGAGAGCAGGCAGGTCTCTGTAATAACCTTTAAAACCCGTCCGTCGCAGGCCTCTTTTACCGCTTTTATCTCATCGAGGATCTTGTCGTGCTGCCCGTCTTTAAGCCAGCCTATGTTAATTACCATGTCGATCTCGTCAGCTCCGTCCCTGACGGCGCAGGATGCTTCAAAGCATTTTACCTCCTTAACGCTGTAACCGCACGGAAAGCCGATAACGGTGCAGATTTTTATCTTTCCGTCCACATAATTCTTTGCCGCGGCAACATAGGAGGCGGGTATGCATACCGACGCTGTTCTGTATTTTATTCCCTCGTCGCATAAGGTCTTTATTTGTTCCCATGTGGCGTCGGGACGAAGCAGTGTGTGATCCACCATAGATAAAATATCGTAAACCTCCATCACAGTCCTCTCCTTCCTTTAATCAGATTTTCGCAGTAGCCTGCCGCATCAAAGTATTCCAGCGCAGAATCGCTCTTTAAATAGAGCGGGTGGTGGGGGTGTCCGGCTTTGCTGCGCTTTCCGGCGGTATACCACTTAGCGCCGTACTTTTCTCCGATTTCTATCATATCCATTACGCACCGCGCAAGATAATCACGCTTTTCTATAATGGTTCCCCACGCCGCCCATACGCTCGGACTTTTATCGCTCAGACGCAGAATATACTCAAAGGCCTTCATATTTTCACGGTGCATCATAACATTGAGCTCCTGCTCCATATCGTCGGGGTCGGTTGCCCTTTGGGCATAAACATTGAACATTATAAAGCTGTCAAAGCCGCCCGAAGCGGCAATTCTCTGCGCGCTTTTAAGGGTGGGGTCAAGATTGTCGGGCTCGGCGGTGGATGGATTTATGCCTATGCATATAAGCGGGTTTTTGCCCCTTGTGCCGAGAATATAACGGTATTCCGAATAAAAATCGGGCACGTAAATCCATTTTTCGCGGTTGTACTGTTCTTTGCCGGAGGATATCAGCGCCCGCTCAAAGGTAAGCACCTGCGTTTCGGCGGTCGTACCCGAAGGAATATGTCTCATTGCTTTAAATCCCCCGCTTTCGGCAGACTCCAGCGGTATTTCGCCGCAAGCAGACGCAGAACAAGTGTCGCCGTAATGCCGGCAAGCATGGCGTAAACCTGCGGCACCCGGTTCCACAAAAAGGTGCACACAAACGCACCGACAAGCGAAGCGGTAGCATAAAAGTGCTTTACGAATATGTATGGGGTGTTGTCGGCCATGATATCGCGCATAACTCCTCCGCCCACTCCTGTAACGACTCCTACAAAGATAACCAGAAACATTCCGCTCTTCGGGTAGACAGTATATGCGGTTTTTATGCCCGAAACGGTAAAAATTCCAAGTCCGACAGAATCAAGAATAAGCAGAACGATATAGTAAATCCGCTGCTCCCTGTCGATAAACCGGCGCACGGCCGGCAGAAAAATCAAAATGGAAACGCATATTGCGGTTATGGCGTAAACCGGTTTCTGAAAGGTTATGGGGGGAGATATTCCAAGTATAAGGTCGCGTACAATTCCTCCGCCTACAGCAGTTGTCAGACCCAGTATTGCCACTCCGAAAATATCCATATTCTTTTTAACGGCCGTAGTCGCTCCGGATACCGCAAAAGCTACCGTGCCGATGATTTCCATAATTAAAAAAAGTGTCGCCGACATGCCTTTGCCTCCCTTTTTTGCAATTTTTACCTCTCGGATAAATTGTAGCACAAACCCCGCTAATTGTCAAAGCGTGCGGCACAGCCTGCTTTTTATACCCGGACATCGCATTACTTTATACGCATAAAAAATTCCGCTTGTGTAAAAGAAGCAGAAGCCGGCAAAAAAAACGCGGACCGACGAAAAAACAAAAAACAAAAATTCATAGAGCATGCCGGCATAAAATACGAAAATTCAACAATTAAAGTCCTTGAAACAGTTCTGTTTCAAGGACTTTTCGTCTATCCTCACTCTTTTTTCGGCAGCCTTTGGAAGCCTGTTTTTGCGCGGTAAAAGACTCAAGAGACTGCTTATATACAAAAGATCTGCTTTATAATTTTATGCGCTTTATTAAAAATAATCAGATGCGGAATCCGTTACAACGGAGAATTTTTTGTGCCTATCACTTGATCATAAAGCTGTTCGGCAACAAGCGACCAGCGCTGAGTGGATTTTTTGTTGTCGGGAATAAAGGAATATGCCGCTTTGTTGTAATAGACCTCAAACGACCTGCCGGGAACGTACGGCACAGCCGGGAGCGCTGCCAGAGGAATGAGCAGCTCAAAATATTCGCCGTGGCGGGTACCGCTGTAAAACAGACCCTCGCGATTAAGGGTTATCGTGCCCTTTCCCACCGGCTCGAGCGGTTTACCCTCGCTCGGAGCCTCGCGAAATACCGCGCCGTCGGTAAGCAAAAAGTGCTCGTTTTGCGAGATAGCAAGGCGTTCCTGCTGCTTCTGCCACAAAAACCACTGCCCGATATTTTTTGGGATAACGCACTTTTTATCAAATGGCGTAAGGTTATAGTAATTATCAAGGGTCGCGCCGTTTCCGCAGGCCTCGCACCTGATGGAGGTGTCGTCGGCAACGGTGGTAAAATCCGCGCCGCACTTCGGGCACTTATACAAAACGCCGTCCAGCCCCTTTGCTATATGCTTCGATTTGAACAGAACGTGATTTTTCTCCTGCCACTTGTACTCGTCGGAGTAAAGAGTTGCGCACATACGGGCAAAAATCTCGTCCTCGTCCATTTTTTTGAGTTCGCCGCCCTCAAAAAGCGGTTTTACGGTAATGTCAATTCTGCCGCGGCGGTAATCGGACGCCCATTTGGGGTTGGAGAGATGCGTTCCGTCCTGGTGCATACATACCACCGGCACTCCCAGATGCTTGAGCAGTTTTACGGTGGAATACTCAAAGGTTTCGCTCAGTCCGTGCGGGGTGGTTCTGCCCTCGGGAAAAAGCATGACCACTCCGCCGCGCTTGATAACCGACATAATATTTCTCACGGCGGCAAGATCGGGAGCAAACTGATCTTTAGGGATAGCTCCGGTCAGCTTTAAAAGCGGGCGCAGCTTGGGGTTTGAGTAATAATATCGCGAGACAACCACGTTGAGCACATCCGGCCAGAAGGAAATTCCCACAAGCAGCCAGTCGATGCGGCTCAGATGATTGGCAAGTACTACGTAAGGGGGCTTGAGGTTTTCCACGCCCTCTTTTTTTATAGTTACTCCGAATTTTTTTATTATAAACGGGCGCGCCGCCTTGAGCGCAAGACCGTAAATTCCTCTTTTGGGCAGGTTTACGGACTCTTTTTTCTGATTTTTTTCACTCATGGCTTCTCTCACCTCAAAGAGCTGTTTTTTCATCGGGAATAAAGTTTTCAAAAATGAAGGCAAGAACCTTGTCGCGGCGGCAGGTATCCAGCTCCTCCTGGCTACGCAGCGTCCAGTCTATCTCCTCAACCCCCATTTTGCGGCACATTTTAAGCATATTGCCGCCCCTGTCGGGGTAATGGATGGCTATAAAATCGGGACGTGTAAGGCAGTTTGATAGCAGATTTTGGGCGGCAAAATCCACCGCTACGGGGATTTTTTTGTTGCCGTGACGGCGCGAGTAGATTATAAGCTGACCTCTGGCGACATCGGGGTGGTTGTTTTTTGTCCACCTTACCATGCGGGGGTCAAAGCTCTCGATAACGTAATCGCCTTTATATCCCTCAAGCTGCTCAAAAACCGCTTCGCCGAGCGCTTTGCAATTGTTTTTCTCGGTTTTAAGCTCAATAATAAGCGGCACGCGTCCGCCGACAAGCGAGAGCACCTCGGAAAACTCGGGAATCGCGTACTGCGTACCCTCAAGGCGCAGAGCTTTTATCTGCTCGCCCGTGCTCTTGTCGATATCCAGATTTTCACCCGTGACGCGGGCAGTATTATTGTCGTGAATAACAAAGAGATTGCCGTCGGCGCTCATGCGCACGTCAAGCTCCATGCCGTAGCCCAGTCTTACAGCTTCGGCAAAAGCGCCCAGCGAATTTTCGGGCAGACCTTTTTCTTTGCTGTGAAGCCCGCGGTGGGCGCACAGTCTGCCCTTTAATCTTTTGATTACCGGATGATTTCTGCCCGACGGCATGACGAAGGCAACAAGGATAAAGAACAAAAAGGCCGATATTGAAAAAATTGATAATAAAATGCTGAAAAACAAATCAGGTCACCTGCCGTGTTTAATCGTCGATGTCAACAGCCTCAAGGCCCTTGCGGGCGGTGGGCTTGTTGTCGCCGTGGCGCACAAAGAGCATTGTAACAAAGGCAACGCAAACCGTTACCGTCGCGTAGGGGAAGAGTGTGGTCATGCCGCGAAGATCCATCAGCTTACCGCTCAGATAAGGTGTAATGGTCTGCGCAGCCATGCTGGCGGTGTAGTAAAATCCCGTGTATTTGCCGACATTGCCCGCGCTGGCAAGCTCAACGGCCATGGGGAAGGAGTTTACATTGATGGTTGCCCAGCCTATGCCGGCAAGGCAGAATATAGCGTTCATTATGATAGAGGGCGAGCCCGCGCGCAGGGTAGAAGCAACGCCGAAGGCTACGGCAAGCATTATAACGCCTGCGAGTATTGTTTTTTTGCGTCCGAGTTTAGATGAGAGAATACCTACCGGGATATAGGAGATTATAGCCGCCGCGTTTGCAAGCAGAAGTGTCGTGTTATAGCTCTGATTAAGTACGTTGGGAGCGTAAACCGAGTATTTGCTTGTTACGGCGTTATAGCCCATGTACCAGAAGACTACCGAAGCGAGTATGAACAGCAGCGAAGCCCGCTGACCTGCGGTCAGCTTGCCCGCCTTGCCGCTTTTTTCTTCTTCCTCGTCCTCTTTTATGCCGTATTTTTCGCTCTCGGCCTTCATATCGGCGACAAACTTAGGTTCGCGCACGGTAAGCATGAATATAAGCAGAGCCAAAAGCATGAGACCTACTACCGCGGCAAAAAACGTTGTATAGCTCATCATGGCGTTTTCCGCCGAGCCTGTGGCAAATACAATTCCAAGCGCTAAAACGCACATCGGACCGGCTGTACCCATAAGATTGATTATGGCGTTTGCCTTTGAGCGCAGAGGCTTGATGGTAACGTCGGGCATAAGGGCGACTGCGGGAGAGCGGAAAACCGCCATGGCTATAAGCACAATAAGCAGGGTTATCATAAATATAATAAGCGGAGTGGGGTCGGAGACAGTTTTCTGCCACGCAAAAGCCTGACGGGCGGGAACAACGTAGTTTGTATAAAGATTTATTTCTTTTCCGCTGGTCGTTTTGGTCGATTCGGTGGTTATCGCGGTAAACTCCTCGCGGGTAAAGATATCTTTTAAGACGTACTTCTCGCCGTCGGGAGTCTGGAGCGTGGTGTTATAGTCGTTATCGTAAAGGGTCTCCAGCGAAGATACGCTGTTTACGGTGGAAACGTCGCTGATGGCGGTAAGCTGCATGTTGTCAGAGAATGTAAGACCCATAAAGGCAACGCAGGCGACAAGCGTTCCTATAAGAATATAGGGAGTGCGTCTGCCCATTTTTGATTTGCTCTTATCGGATAATGCGCCGAACAGAGGCAGCATAAAGAGCGCCAGCACGTTATCCAGCGCCATTACTATGCCGGAATAGGCCTGCGACATTCCGAATTTATCTGTCAGGATTTTGGGGATGATGGTGTCGTAAGCCTGCCAGAAGGTCATTATCAGGAAAAAAGCGAAACCTACTAAAATCGTACGTTTGTAATTTAATTTCATTTTACCATCCTCTTTCATTGAAAATTGTTGCCGTTTGTATTTTCAGTTTAGCACTAATTACACAATTATTCAATATCAATTAACACTTTTTAGGGCATTTTGTTGCTCAAAACTTGAAAAAACGCCCTTCTTGTGCTAAAATACCTTCGAGGTGAACATAAAATGATCGGCATTTTGTATTTTTCTTCAACCGGAAACAGTCTGTATATCGCTCAGCAGATAAAAGATTCGCTGGGCGGAAAAATAATTTATATCCCGAATTATAACGGCGACGGTTCGGAATGTGAAAAGGTGATCGTGGTCTCCCCCATTTACTCCTTCGGCCTGCCTATCCATACATATGATCTGCTGCCGAAACTGAAAAATGTACCTGTCTATATCGTTCTCAATTACGGCGGCATGACCGGCGGCGCCGATTATTTTTCATATAAGTACTGCCTGCAGTCGGGGGTGGATATTAAGGCTGTTTACACGGTCAAAATGCCGGAAAACTACACCCTTTTTATGTCCGTTCCCAAGGCGTATATAAAAAGTACCCTGTGCTCCGCTCCAAAGCGTATAGCAAGGGTAACAGAGCAGCTTAAAAGCGGCAGGGAGAATATTCCCCGGGCGAGAAAGACAAAGGAGCAAATTTTTCTTAACAACAAGGATAACTGGCACAAAATCGCCGACGATTTTTCGGTTGCCGATGATTGCGTAAAATGCGGGCTGTGCGCAAAAATCTGCCCCACCGATAATATCAGCTTAAGTGGCGGCAAACCCGTGTTCGGAGATTCATGTGTTGCCTGTCTCGGCTGCTACCACCGCTGCCCGCAGAGGGCTATACTGTATAAAAACAGGACTAAAACCGCCCGATATATAAACCCCGATGTTAATCCCGCGGATATCGGCAAAGATTTGTGAGCAAAAAACTTGGATTTTGTAGGTTTGTCAATGATGTATTACACATTTTTTAAATAGCATCAACTTCACCGGTTTCTAAGAAGTGACTGATGACTTCGCGAGGTGATTGCCAATGAAGAGGGCGCATAGGAAAATTATTGTATTTTCTGCTGTGAACA
>JAFRVM010000286.1 GCA_017438505.1 Clostridia bacterium
ACTGTTTACCGCTCTTGCCGTCGCTATCGCGCTTATTCTTATTGACGTGTTCGTTTCCGACGGAAGTAAATCCGTCGGTGACGATGAAGAGCTTGAACATCTCTATGAGGAAAACAGCCGTCTTACAAGAGATCTCGAAGCTCTTCAGGATGAAAAGGCATCACTGCTCAGTGAAGTGCTGGACTCCCGCAAAAACATAGGGACTGTCTCTTCGGATACCGCTTCCAGGGACGCTGAAATAGACGAGCTGAAAGAGCAGATACTTCATCTTAAAAACAAGCTCAAAGCCTCCGCATCCGCTCCCGTTCTTACCGAGAGGGCTGCACATGAACCTGCAAGAGATATAAAGAAAACCCCGTCGGGTCAGGATTATTCCGCCGAAACTTACTGCGCTGCTGTAAGTCAGTGGGCTATGGATTCGGTTAAACCCCTGCGCACGGTTAAAAAGTTTGCCGAAACCTGCGAGGATAAAGAGGTTGCAAAGGACGCAGAGCTGCTCGGAAACGCTATGGAGAAAATTCTCTATTTCTCATCTATTGACAACATAAAGACCACGCCAAAAAACGAAAAGGTTGTTCTTAACGATATATTAAGAGATTTATTAAAGAAGTATTCACCTGTATTCAACGAGAAAAAGATAGGCATTTTCCGTAAAGGTCTTGAAAACTCCATTGTAACCGATAAGGTCTGGTTTGTTTTCGGTTTTTCCCAGCTGCTGGGCAACGCCCTTTATTCCACGGGAGATTTTGGAAAAATCTCCATTATGGCGAAAGAGGACGAGCAGAATGTATACCTCAGCCTTGAGGACAGCAGCATGGGTATACATGATGAAGAGATGAAGCATATTTTTGAGCCCGGCTTTGTTTCTGAGGAAGCAAGAAGGATTTCAGGCAATACAACGTCCACCTGCCTTTATCTTGCTAAAAAAGCTTTCGATAAAATCGGAGTTCCCCTTACCGTTGAATCGGTATACGGCAAGGGCACAAAAGCTCAGCTTCGCTTTGAAAAACCTTTGGAAATGTAATAAAATTATCAGAGGACAGTTTTCTGTCCTCTTTTTTTTGCATAAAAACGGAAAAAGCCGCCAACCCTTTTAATAAAAACAGAGGAGAGTGCGGCAAATGTACAATAAAATGACGGCGGCATATTTCGGCATTGTCCTTATGCTGACGGTTGTGATTATGAGGCTGTTTTATATCTCGATTAATGAGGTCTATGTATGTGCGGCACAGAGTCAGAGCAGGTACAGCCTGACCCTCTCAAAGACAAGAGGTACGATTTACGACTGCAAGATGCGCCCGCTGGCAGGACAGAAATCGGAATACAAGGCGGTGATTTTATCGGGACGGACTCCGCTTGAGGTGCTTGAACAGAATCTCGATGACGATACCTATCAATCGGTGCTGCAGAGAGTCGGTAAGAATTACCCGTTTGCTATTACGGTCAATGACGGAACAATGAGCAAACAGGGGGTTAACATTTATAAAACCAGCAAGCGTTATTTTTCAAGAAATCTCGCCCCGCACACCGTAGGATATCTGGATTCATCGGGGACTGTCGGCATCAGTGGGATTGAGCGGGTGTTTAACGATTATCTTTCTGCCTGCTCGGGACAGTACAGAGTTGTTTGTCCGGTTGACGGAACAGGCAAAATATTAGACGGATGCACCCCGGAAATAGATGACACAACAGATAATTCGGTTGGTGGGGTAGTTCTGACTCTTGATGCTGACATTCAGCAGATTGCTCAGAATGCTGCCGAAAAATATATTGAACAGGGTGCTGTTGTCATTATGGAAATTCCGGGAGGAAAACTGCGTGCCCTTGTCAGCCGCCCTGATTTTTCTCTTCTTGACGTCAAAGACGCTGTTGCCAATTCCGATTCGGCTCTTGTAAACAGATGCCTTGCTCAGTATGATGTTGGTTCGGTTTTTAAGCTTGTTACTGCTGCGGCTGCCCTTGAAGCGGGAGTGTCCGAAGAGTGGCAGTTTGAATGTACCGGCAGTCTGACAATAGGTCAAAACACGTTTACCTGCAGCGGAAACAAGGCGCACGGTATGCTGGATATGCAGGGGGCAATAAGCAACTCCTGCAACCTGTATTTTATTACGCTTGCACAGGAGATTGGCGCGCAAAGACTTCTCTCTACCGCACAGTTTTTCGGGTTTGGCGACAGTATGATTTTTGCTCCCGGGTATGAGAGCTACAGCGGCAACCTGCCGGACTATAAAACTCTTCAAAATCCTGCGGCGCTTGCTAATTTTTCCTTCGGACAGGGCGAGCTTATGGCAACGCCCGTTCAGATTACAGCAATGATCGGAGCAATAGCGGATGACGGAGTAATGCCCGTCCCGCAGCTTGTCGAGAGAACGGTGGATAAATTCAAAAATACAGTGGACACTTACCTGACGGCCGGAACAAAACAGGTTATAAATCAGGCAACTGCTCAAAAACTTCAGGTGTTTATGCACACGGCAGTTGAAAATGGCACGGCAAAGCCGGGTAAAAGTGAACTTATAACATCCGGAGCGAAAACAGGAACGGCGGAAACAGGTATCAAAAAGGACGGCAAAAGGGTTTTGCAGGCCGGGTACGCGGGGTTTTTTCCTTACGAAAATCCAAAATACGTCTGCGTAGTTCTTGTGGAAAACGGCAAGGGCGGAGGAGTATCGGCGGGACCTGTATTCAGGGAAATAGCGGAAAAAATGACCGATTATGTTGATAATATTGATTAAATATGGTATTATTTATCTGTTAAGTGCGAAGCGGAGGTTATAAATATGATTTCCATTATTGTGCCCTGTTATAACGAACAAGAGGTCATACGCGAAATGTACAGCCGGCTCTCCGGCGTTTTGTGCGGAGCGGGCGAGGACTTTGAAATGATTTTTGTCGATGACGGAAGCCGCGATAAAACTCCCGCAATTTTAAAGGAGCTCTCGCAAGGCGACAAACGGCTTAAATATATCTTTTTCAGCAGAAATTTCGGCAAAGAGGCGGCGATGCTCGCCGGCCTTACATATTCCGGAGGAGATTACGTCGCCATTATGGACGCCGATCTGCAGCACCCGCCAGAGCTTATTCTGCAGATGCTCGATAAAGCGAGGCAGGGGTATGATCAGGTTATAGCCAAGCGTAACCGCAAGGGCGACAGCGCGATAAAAACCTTTTACGCAAAGATGTACTACAAGCTTGTAAACATGATGGTGGACGTCAAGCTTACCGACGGAATCGGAGATTTCAGGGTGCTCAGCCGCAAGGCGGTAAACGCTCTTTTGAGTATGCAGGAATATAACCGCTTTTCTAAAGGTCTTTTTTCGTGGATAGGCTTTGAGCAGGCAACTGTTGAATATCAAAACGCCACACGTGCCGCCGGTGAGACAAAGTGGAGCTTTAAAAAGCTTTTGCAGTACGGTATCGACGGTATTATCTCCTTTAACAACAAGCCGCTGCGTATCTGCCTGACCCTCGGCGCGCTGACCGTCGGTTTAAGCATAGCTTATCTTTTGTACCTGTTTATAATGATACTTATAAACGGCGCGGTGGATGTGCCCGGTTACTTTACAATTATCGCTGCCGTCAGCCTTTTCGGCGGTATTCAGCTTATTTCCATCGGTATTATAGGCGAATATATCGGCAGGATCTATTACGAGGTCAAAAACCGCCCGCACTATCTTGTCAAATCCACAAACATAGAAGAAAAAGAGTAAAAGAAAAACGGTGTATCAAAGAAAGATACACCGTTTTTTGTGTAAATGATTTAGTGGCAGCAGCCCTCGCTGCATTCGTGGCAGTCGTCTTTAAGATTGCCTACAAAGGGGGTGGGGTCTATGCCGAGACGGGTGTAATAATCAGCGATTGCCGCCTTTATTGCCTGCTCTGCAAGCACCGAACAGTGAACCTTAACGGGGGGCAGACCGTCAAGAGCCTCCATAACTGCTCTGTTTGTAAGCTTTAAAGCGTCCTCAAGGGTTTTGCCCTTTATCATCTCGGTGGCCATGGAACTTGTTGCGATAGCCGCTCCGCAGCCGAAGGTTTTAAACTTAACATCTTCGATAACACCGTTTTCAACGCGGATATACATCTTCATAATATCTCCGCATTTCTGGTTGCCTACCTCTCCGATTCCGTTGGCGTTCTCAAGCTCGCCGACGTTGCGGGGGTTGGAAAAGTGATCCATAACTTTTGCACTGTATGCCATAAAACATTCCTCCTGATTATTTCTCGCTGTTTTTTATTTCTTCCCAGACAGGGGACATTGCGCGCAGGTACTCGAGAATTTTAGGCAGTACCTCGATAATGTAGTCGCAGTCCTCGTCGGTTGTGTTTTCGTCTATTGACAGTCTCATAGAGCCGTGTGCGATCTCGTGGGGCAGACCGATAGCCAGCAGAACGTGGCTGGGGTCAAGAGAGCCCGATGTGCAGGCAGAACCGGAAGAAGCGCAAATGCCGTTTAAATCGAGCATAAGCAGCAGCGATTCTCCCTCAATGCCCTCAAAGCACATGTTGATGTTGCCGGGAAGTCTTGCGTCACGGTCGCCGTTAAGACGGCTTCTTTCGATTTTAAGCGCGCCGTCGATAATCTTGTTGCGCATACGGGTTATTTTTTCGCATTTTTCGGGAATGTTTGCCGTCGCGTCACAAATTGCCGCCGCAAGACCAGCGATAGAAGCGGTGTTCTCCGTGCCGGCTCGCTTGCCGCGCTCCTGAGCGCCGCCGTCGATAAGGTTTGCAATGCGCACGCCTGTGCGGATATACAGAGCGCCAACGCCCTTGGGGGCATGGAACTTGTGACCGGAGAGAGAGAGCATATCAACTCCCAGCTCGGCAACGTCAATTTCAACGTGACCTACCGCCTGAACAGCGTCGGTGTGGAAGAGCACCTTTTTCTCTTTGCAGATTTTCGCAATTTCTGCAATGGGCTGAATTGTGCCTATCTCGTTGTTTGCGAACATAATTGTAACAAGGAAGGTGTCGGGGCGAATTGCCTTTTCTACGTCCTCGGGATGAACAATGCCGTTTTCGTAAACATCGAGGTATGTTACCTCAAAGCCCTGTTTTTCAAGAGCGGCAAGAGTGTGAAGTACCGCGTGGTGCTCAAATTTTGAGGTGATAATGTGCTTTTTGCCCTTTTTTGCAGCCTCAATAGCTGCTCCTTTAATTGCCCAGTTGTCGGCTTCGCTTCCGCCTGAGGTAAAATAAATCTCGTTTGTTTTTGCGCCGAGCGCTTTTGCAACAGCCGCACGGGAATCATCGATTATCTTTGCAGCCTCGGCTCCCTTTGAATAAAGGGAGGAGGGGTTGCCGTAATTTGCGGTCAGTACAGAAGCCACAACCTGCGCAACGTGCTCAGAAACCGGAGTGGTCGCGGCGTTGTCGGCGTATATAAATCTTTTCATTTTAACATTCCTTTCGGAAAATTATTTTTTTAACAAATATAATATATACTAATTTTGTCCGTTTTTCAATAGTTTATATAAAAATTTTTATAAAATTGGCGGTACGACCTAATTTTTCGTGTCGTACCGCCCTGTTATTATATATTATTTATTATTTACGCATTTTCCGCGGAGGTTTTATCCGCTGTATCTATACTTTTGTTGAATACAAAGTAGCGCTGGAACAAAAATTCGGTCACAAA
>JAFRVM010000287.1 GCA_017438505.1 Clostridia bacterium
ACCCTCTACCTTATCATAGTCCTCAGCAGCAAGAACTACGCTCTTTGTAGCTGCAGCAGGTGTGATTGAGATAATGTGCCATTCATCGTCGTCATCCTTCTGGATAAGAGCCTCAGAATATGTGAGGAGATAGTCAACAGCGTGTGTATCGTCGAAGTACATTGTATCTGTTACTTCGTTGCCGCTGTTAGCCTTGATGTACTCATCATCAAAGTTGTCAGCCTTCTCTACTCTGAACTCTACCTTGTCAACGTCGATAGAGTTGTCTGTCTTGTTTGTCTTTGTTACACGGCCGAATACCTTGTATGCGTCGTGCTTCTTTGTGAAGAGTGTCTGATAATCCTTACCCTCGTCATCCTTGATCTCGAGGTTCGGAACTCTTCTGCCGTCGATTGTTGTCTCGTAATCCTTGATTACGCAAACCGGAGCGCCCATTGTGTTGTCAACGAGCTGAGCAACCTGAGCTCTTGTAAGCTGAGTATCATCAGATAAACCATAGATACCCTTTGTGATGCCCTGTGATGCTGCCCATGTCTTGTAACCGTTCGGCCAGCCGCCTGAGCCCTCTGCATAAGTCTGATAACCTATAGCACGAACGAGCATTGACTGTGCCTGTGCGTATGTAACGTTGTCATCCGGACCGAAGTTGCCGTCACCATAACCTGAAATGAATGTGTCTGCAACACCCTGGTTGATGTAGCCCTTTGCCCAGTGATCTTCTGCAACGTCTGCAAACTGAGTAACAGCCTTTGAAGCCTCAGCCTGCTCTGTTTCTGCCAAAGCGTCAACGATGAACTTTGACATCTGTGCTCTTGTTACGAGCTCATCCGGTCTGAATGTGCCGTCTTCAAAACCGCTTACAACGCCGAGAGCGCTAAGCTCCTGAACTGCCTGTGCATATGATGCATCCTCAGCAACGTCAGGGACATTAACGGCAAATGCAGATACAGCTGAAGCTGAAATTGCAAGAGCAGCTACTGTTGAAATAACCTTTTTGAGATTCTTATTCATACTCTCAAATCCTCCCTTTTTTTTCTTTTGAAGAGCCTTCTTTTTGTCCGCCGCCTTGCCCTTCTAAGCCGGCAGAACATTCCTACGCACTGATTATAACACGCCAAAAGCGGTATAGTCAATGCTATTTCACAGTTGTAAATAAACTGTAAATCTGTTGCAATACCTTGAAATTACCTGCTTCAAGGAACTGTAACATAAATATTGTTGTAACAATTTTCAATCAATGCTTCTACCCAATTATCGAAAACTGCCACTGAATATTGTACTCTCTCATAACCACGATGTCAACAACTTTTTTTTGCCATTTTGACCGTTTTTTTAAATTTTATGTAAATTGACAATTGAAATGAAAATATGACCTGTTTTTTGGTTATATTTTCCAACGCTGCTTTACCTTGGTTATGCTTTACATTTTATTAGACGATGTGTTTTTTGAAAAGTTCCGCTTTTTTTAAAATTTTTTTATTATTTTTTTAATTTATTATTGAATTCGGGTTTTTTTCTTATATAATAATGGATATGACAGGAGGAAAAACTATGGCGAAGAAGTTTTATGCTGTGAAAAACGGGTATCATATAGGTATTTTTGAAACATGGGAGGAATGTCAAAAGGAAGTTTCAGGTTACAGCGGCGCTGAATTTAAAGGCTTTGCAACGAGGAGCGACGCGGAGGAGTATCTTGGAGTTAACCGGCAGATAAGTCTTTTTGACGACGAGATACCGCAGACAAAAACGGCTGTCGCGTATGTTGACGGCAGCTATAATATAGAAACAAAAAAATATGGCTGCGGTGTGGTGCTGTTTATGGGCGGTGAGGAAATTACTGTGAGCCGCGCGTTTTCAGACCCGGATATGGCGCTTATGCGGAATGTTGCCGGTGAAATTGAGGGCGCTATGGCGGCAATGCGATATTGTATAGACAATAATATAGAAGAAATTGATTTGTATTATGATTATGCGGGCATAGAAAAATGGTGCAGCGGCGAATGGAAAACCAATAAGGCCGGCACCATTAACTACAAACGGTTTTATGATGAAATCAAAAAGACCGTCAAGGTTAACTTTGTGAAGGTCAAAGGTCATAGCGGTGATAAGTATAACGATATGGCGGACAAACTGGCGAAGGAAGCTGTGGGTGTAAGCTAAAAAAGACGCATAAGCGTCCTTGACAAATTACATCATATATGATATAGTTTAGATAACAGGAGAACGGCAAACGGCTGTTTCTGTAACTAAATTGGTTTTAAATGTGTAGAAAGATATTCTACCCAAATAACCGCACTGCTGCTACAGGGCGGTTATTTTTTTATTATCCATACAATAAGCAAAATTAAGAGAAGATTTATCGTTAATTCGCTCATATGTTTTCCTTTCTGAACAACCGCCACCGTTCAGATGTATCAAGGTCACATAAATTTCTTTATCACCTTTATCTTATTATAACAAACAAAATGTTATTTATCAATATATGACATTAAAAGGACATTTCAATTGATATGCACCCCAAAAGTTAGACACTTTTGGAGGTGCATATTTTTATGGGAAAGAAAGGACAAATTTACAGAAAATACTCGCCAGAATTCAAATTATCTGTTATACTGGATATGCGAGAACACCAACTAAGTTATTGTGAAGCAGTAAGAAAGTATTTACAGGGAGTATCTCGGACTTCGGCAATAGGAACATTGCAACGGTGGGAACGCATATTCTTAGAAGAAGGAGCAGAAGGTATTATGAAAGAGAGACGAGGCAGAGCCTCTGTTGCGAGTGGTACACGAAAGGGTCGTCCACCCAAGCTCGATAAAAAAGTTGAGGAAGATTTAATCGCTGAAAATCAGCGGCTCAGAATGGAGATAGAATACCTAAA
>JAFRVM010000288.1 GCA_017438505.1 Clostridia bacterium
GGGGGGAAACTATTCGAAACGGTTCCCCCCGACGTCCTTTGTTTACTTTCCCACGTGGGAAAGTAAATGCCCTCGCGGGCGGGCAAAGCCCGCTTTTGATGTGTTGCATTACATAACTTTTTTTCGCTATAATAAATATTAATCGTACAGAAAAAAACGGACAGCATCAGGTGCTGTCCGTTTTGGTTTGTTCAGAAGTGATAAAATAAGCCTCCCTTGCCCTAAAGGGAGGGGGACCGCGCCAGCGGTGGAGGGATTATCAGTATAAATTTAGTAAATAACAATCCCTCAGTCAGCTTCGCTGACAGCTCCCTTTACACAAGGGAGCCATTTAGAACGCCAAAAGTTGCGTAATGCAACACATAAAACCGGGCACTGCCCGGCTTGAAAAATTGGAGAGGATATGATAGAATAAACGGGTTAGATAAAATTGGGCGGCAAACCGGAAAGAAAGGGTATATGACGATGGACAAAACTGAGCTGCGGCAGATACTCGCCGAAGAAAAGGCGCTGTATCTTTCGGATCCGAACATCAAAAAATTCAGACACATCAGATACTATATATGGAAATACCTGCTCTTTTTCAGAAAGGCGCAGTTTTACTATGCCGAATGCCGCTCGAAAAATGCCGGTAGGCTGGGGCGCAGACTTTACAAATTTTTATACAGACGCTTCAATAAAAAAAGAAATCTGCTCGGACTTAAAACCGGAGTGGAAATAGGGCTCGGAACCAGGCTGGGCAAAAACTGCAATATATGGCATTCGGGCGTTGTTTTAAACGGTGAAATCGGCGACAACTGCATATTTCACGGCAGCAACATCGTAGGCGAGAACAAAACAAAAACCCCGGTTTTGGGCAATAATGTCGAATTGGGCGTGGGCGCGGTTGTCATCGGAGGAGTTTATGTGGCCGACGGCTGCGTTATCGGCGCAAAGGCTCTTGTAAACAAAAGCGTGGAAGAAAAAGGCTGCCGCGTGGCCGGAGTCCCCGCAAGAAAATTCTAAAGGTGAAATCTGATGGTGGTATTTCTTATAGACTGCATAAATATGGGCGGAGCGGAGCGCGTTATGTCCATGCTGGCAAACCGTTACTTTGCGGACGGTAAAGAGGTTTCCGTTGTTGTAACCAATCAATCGGGCAAAGAGGCCAACTTAAGCCGCTTTAACGAAAAAATAAAGGTTTATTTTTTAAACGACGAGACCGCCGGCCGCAAAAAACACCGTGCGGGCACGCTGGCGCAGGTGCTTTTTTCAAATTTTTACGAGCGCGTGGGGAAAATCCTTTCCCCGGACAGCGCCGACTACGCCCTGATACACAAATTCAAGGCAAGACATTATGAAAAATTTATATGGCTGCGGCATTTTCTGCGTGATAACAGGGGTGCGACAACCGTCGCCTTTTTGAATTATTCGATATTTTTATCGCTTGTTTCAGCCTGTCCCGATACAAATGTTGTTATATCCGACCGCGGCGACCCTCGCATGATTTTTCCCAACCCGACAAACGCCGCGTTTATCCGCAAAAAATACGGGCGGGCAAACCACATGGTTTTCCAGTCGCCCGACGCACGAAAGTGGTATGTTGAAAATATAGGAATAGACGGTCCGGTAATATTTAACCCTGTAAAGGGCGACCTTCCCGAGCCTTACAGCGGCGAGCGCAAAAAGAGAATAGTTAATTTCTGCCGTATATGCAGGCAGAAAAACCCTTTTTTGCTGCTTGATGCCTTTGAAAAATTCCATGACGGCCACCCCGACTACGAGCTGTGGCTGTACGGAGATGAAGAGCCCACCGAAAAAGAGTATGTGCAGGACTTTTTAAAGGCTGTATCGGGCAGTAAATGCTCCTCTGCAATTCATATAATGCCCGCCATAAGCAACATTCACGAAACGATACGCGACTGCGCCATGTTTGTATCCTCCTCCGATTACGAGGGAATGTCAAACTCCATGCTGGAGGCTATGGCACTGGGTCTGCCGACGGTATGCACCGACTGCCCCGCAGGCGGCGCAAGAGCGATAATTGAGGACGGCGTAAACGGTCTGCTCACCCCCGTGGGCGACGCCGACGCGCTGTATAAAGCAATGAAAGAGATCGCCGAAAATCCCGCGCTTGCGAAAAAGCTGTCGGAAAACGGCGTAAAAATTAGAGAGACGCAAAATACCGAACGAATAATCAAAAAATGGACGGAGATTGTGTGACCGCATATGAGTTTATATGATTTTTACAAAGCTTTAAAGGAGCCGGATAAGTTTATCTGGGATTTCTGCAGGAAGGACAACTACAAAAACGCTCACCTTGTGCCGGACAAGCTCTATCTTAAATGTATGTACAAAAGGTTTATGGGCGAAAAGCTAAACCTTAAAAATCCCGTGGGCTTTAACGAAAAGCTCCAGTGGCTCAAGCTTTATGACAGACGGCCGGAGTATCCCGAGCTGGTGGATAAAGTAAGCGCAAAGCAGTATATAGCAAAAAAACTTGGGAGCGAATATGTGATTCCCACCGTCGGCGTATATGACAGCGCCGATGAGATTCCTTTTGATAAGCTGCCGGACCGGTTTGTTATGAAGTGTACTCACGACAGCGGAAGCACTGTTTTGTGCAGGGATAAAAACGCTCTCGATATAGAGCAGACAAAGCAAAAGCTCACAAAAATGGTAAACCGTCCTTTTTACTGGTACGGCAGGGAATGGCCCTATAAATCAGTAAAAAAGAGAATAATTATAGAGCGGGCGCTGTTTGACAAAAACGGAAATGTTCCCATTGACTACAAGTTTTTCTGCTTTGACGGAAAAATGAGATTTGTTCAGGTCGATTTCGGCAGGTTTGTGGACAGAAGGTCAAACTATTACGGCCGTGACCTGAAGATAATGCAGTTTCACAAGCAGACCTGTCCGTACGACCCGAATATCGAATTTGAAAAACCCGCGCATTTTGACAGGATGATTGAAATTGCCGAAAAGCTCTCGGAGGGCATACCTTTTTTGAGGGTGGATCTTTACTGCGTTGAGGACAGAATTTATTTCGGCGAGATGACATTTTTCCCCGGAAGCGGCTGTCTGCGGCTGGTTTCCGACCAATATGACGCCGAAAAATATGTCGGAGATATGATAAAACTGCCGAAGAAGAGGAGATAAAAATGAGCAATATTAAAGTCAGTATTATTATACCGGTTTATAACGGAGAGTTATATCTTAGAAGCTGCCTTGACGCAGTTGTCGGCCAAACCCTAAAGGATATTCAGATCATTATTATCAATGACGGCTCGACCGACGGAACCGCGCAAATCTGCAAAGAGTATCTTGACGACCCCCGTGTTTCATATTATTACAAGGAAAATGAAGGTCTGGCTGCGGCCAGAGCAGACGGCATTACACACGCCGTTGGCGAATATATCGGATTTGTCGATGCAGACGACTGGCCCGAGCCGGAAATGTTTGAGGAGATGTACAACGCTTCGGCAGAATGCAATGCCGATGTTGCCTGGTGCAACAAAATTTTCGGCGAGAACGGCCACAGAACAAGCGCCGAGCTCGCTCCCGGTGTTTACAACCGCGAAAGGATAGTTCATGAGATTTTGCCCATCCACATGGCTTACATAGGCAAGTTCGGAGATAAAAGGGTCATAAGCTGGTCAAACGGCCGCAGAATTTATAAACGAAGCTTTATTGAGGAAAACGGTATTGCCTTTGACAGACGTTTTCGCAGAAGTCAGGATCTGCAGTTTACCTTTGAGTGTATGCTCAAGGCAAATTGTTTTCGCTGTCTTTCCGACAGATATCTTTATCATGTCAGAATTGTCCCCAACTCTCTCGCCCGCGGCTACACAAAAAATATGTGGCCGCTGTATATCCCTCTTATTGAGCGTCTTTACAGGGATGTTGAGGATTTTAAGGAGATTGATCTTGTTCCCCAGATGCACCTGCGCGCCTTCTTTTTTGTCGTAGAGTGCATGGAAAACGAAATGAAACCCACCTGTCCCAACGATAAGGAAACAAGAGTGCGGCTGATTCGTGAAATAATGGAGCATCCCATATGCGAACGCTTTTACGGTCAAATCCCGGTCGAAAAGCTCAACCCGCTGTACCGGGAGTATTACCGTCTTATCCACGAAAAAAAGCCGGCGCAGATTCTTTCCTTTACCGAAAAATATAAAAGAAGACAGAAATTTAAAACCAAATACGCAAGACCTGTTGCGAATTTTATTACCGAAGGTCCGGTCATCGGCGATATATACAAGGCGGTAAGAGGCAAAAAGAAATAAAGGCAAGTGATAAGATGAAGGACATAAAAACAAACAATATTGTTTCGATGGTGCTCAATTCGCTTATTTTCGGGCTCACCTTCGGCTCGATACTCACATATTTTCTGCCCGGACCGCATAAGGCGGGAAATATGGACGTCTCGGGCACGGGCAACTTTATATTTTTTACCAACGATTCCAATATTCTGGCGGCAATCGCTTCCATTCTGACCGTTCCGTTCAATATCAAGGGCATTGTCAGCGGCAAAAATGAGATTCCGCATTGGGCAAGGGTGCTCAAATTTGTGGGCACGACTGCCGTGACCCTCACCCTGACGGTGGTGCTTTTGTTCCTCGGGATTATTTACGGATACCCTAAGATGTTCGAGGGCGTATGTCTGCCGCTGCATCTTTTATGCCCGCTTATGGCGATAATTTCCTTCTGCTTTTTTGAGGGAGGGGAGGAAATTTCCAAAAAAGAGCTTCCCCTTGCGGTCGTTCCCACTCTTGTTTACGGAGTCGTATATCTTGCCTGCGTGATAGTTTTTAAGGTCTGGCAGGATTTTTACGCCTTTAATGTCGGCGGCTTCTGGTATATCAGCTTTGCCGTTTTGACGGGAGTTACCTGCCTGCTCGCCTTTTTGCTTTCCCTTGTTGCATCACGGAACTTTTTGCGACAGCAATAAATTATAATCGCACGCAAGAAAAACGGTCAGCGCGGAGAGCCCCCGCAGGCAATGTGTTGCATTACAAAACTTTTTGTCGCTATAATAAATATTAATCGCACGCAAGAAAAACGGTCAGCGCGGGGAGCCCCCGCAGGCGTGTGTTGCATCACAGAACTTTTTGCGACAGCAATAAATTTTAATCGCACGCAAGAAAAACGGTCAGCAGGATAGCTGACCGTTTTGGTTTGCTTGGATGTGGTAAAATCAGCCTCCCTTGCCCTAAAGGGAGGTGGCTGCCGTAAGGCAGACGGAGGGATTGTCGATAAAAATTTGGTAATTATCAATCCCTCAGTCTTTTGCTTAGCAAAATCCAGCTCCCTTTACGCAAGGGAGCCATATTTTTTATCAAATTTTGAGTTGATTCAAGGCTTCCCCTCGAGGGGAAGCCTTTTAGACCGCCGAA
>JAFRVM010000289.1 GCA_017438505.1 Clostridia bacterium
CCTGCACCTTTCCACCTATATGTTCCCGCCTGTGCGCAAAAACGAGAAAAATTGCGGTAACCCCGCAAGGCTCAGCGCACCCGATGCGGCGGGTATTTCTGTTGATTACGAAAAGCTGATGCATGGGGGCGAAAACTTTGCCGAGAGGGCAATGGGTCTGCTTGAGTATGACCCGTGCGATATTCCCGAGAGTGAGCGGCGCGGCGAGCCTTTGCCCTGCAGAGCGGGCAAGTGCAGTTACTGGATAAGCTGGCAGGGCAAAATGACCCCCTGCGGACTTATGAACACCCCGTCTGAAGATTTAAAGGAAACAGATTTTTTGACCGCGTGGGAGAAAATCAAAACCGAGACCGCAAAGTTTACCCTTCCTAAAGAGTGTACGGGCTGCAGATACAGAAAACTTTGCTATATCTGCGGCGCGGCGGCGATAGCCGAAACAGGCAAAAGCGATACAGTGCCCGAATATGTCTGCGCACTTGCAAAAAATACCGCCGATATTTTAAAAAATAACTTATAAAAACTCGACAAACCCTGACTTTTGTGTTATCATATAGTGTCGGGGTTTATGCCTTTTATTTTATGCGTTTCGGAGGTCGAGCCTATTGAAAATACTTAAAGAATTCGCATTAAGAGAGATTGCCGGCGAGGCCATGCTTATTCCCATCGGTAAAACGGTCACCGAATTTAAGGGAATGATAAGCCTTAACGGCGTGGCGGCATTTATCTGGTCGAATATCGAAAAGGTCGAAACCGAGGATCAGATGGTTGGGCTTATCTGCGAAAAATATGACGTGAGCGAAGAGCGCGCCGCGCAGGATGTTGCGGGGATGTTTGCCGAGCTGCGCGCCGCAGGCTTTATTGAGTGATCATGGAGGGCATGTACAGGATAGGCGATGTAAACATTTTAGTGCGCACGCCCTTTGATTACAGCCCCTGCGAGAGCTTTGCGCAGTATAAAACAGACGGGGGCAGGCCTGATATTACATATAATTTTATCTACGGTCAGCCCGAAAAAATAACCGATACGCCTGTTTTTGAAAACCCGCTGATGAAGATCTACAATATCGGCGGCAGGGTGGTGAGGGATTTTTATATCCCCTACGATACCGAGCTGTGCGCGAGGATTATTCGCCGCGACAAAGAAAACTTTGACTGCGTGTGCCGCCCGGAAAAGGCTTTTTATTTTGCCGAAACGTGGAATCTTTTCAACGCAGTAGGCCTTGAATGGACACTTATCGAGCACGGCAGGGTCATTCTTCATTCCTCGCATATAAAGGTGGAAGAAAAAGCTGTGCTTTTTTCCGCGCCCTCGGGTACGGGTAAATCCACACAGGCATCACTTTGGGAAAAATACGAAAACGCCGAGGTTATCAACGGCGACCGCACGGCGATAGCCGCAGGCGAAAAAGGGGCGCTTGCCTACGGTATGCCCATTGCCGGATCTTCCGCAATTTATAAGAATGTTACCTCGCCGCTGGGCGCGGTGGTGGTTATCAGACAGGCAAAGGAAAACCGATGCGAGCGGCTCACAGGCAGAGAGGCCTTCAAATGGCTGCTGAGCGAAACGACGGTCAGCGGCGCCGTACCGGGATTTTTTGAGCGCGCAGCCGATGTGCTTATGCAGGTTGCGGGCAGAGTTCCGGTTTATATGCTGCACTGCACACCCGACAGGGGCGCGGTGGAGTGCTTAAAAGAAAAACTTGAATTTTGATATTTAAGGGGAGGTGTCCCGCGTTTGTCTTTTATAAAAAAAATAATAACAAAACTCAAATCGGGAATGCTCTCCGAAATGGCGCGGGAAGCAAAATGGATGTTTTCCTACGGCAAAGTTTACTGGCGCGCCGTTTTGTTTTACATTATTTTAGGTCTTATTGCCACGGGCATCGGGCTTGCCGGCAGCATTGCCTCAAAATATCTTATTGATATAGTTATCGGATATGTCGCCAGCGAACAGTCTATCGAAGCCGGCACGGTGCTGCGGGACAGCCCGATAGTTCTGCTTGGCGCTATAATGCTGGGCTCGTCGGTCGTGTCGGTGCTTATAAACGCGCTGACAAGCAGAATATCGGCTAAAATCGACATTAAGATCTTCAACGACATTCAGGCCGACGTTTACGATAAAATAATAAACACCGACTGGGAGTCGCTCTCAAAATACCGCAGCGGCGACCTTATTAACAGACTTAATTCTGATACGTCAAACGTATCGTCAAGCATAATTTCGTGGGTTCCCAACCTTATTACCCGCATCGCTCAGTTTCTTGGAGCGCTCGGAGTAATTCTTTATTACGATCCCTCGATGGCGCTTATAGCTCTGCTGAGCGCGCCGGTCACAATTGTTTTTTCCCGTGTGCTTATGCGAAAAATGCGCAAATATAACAAGGAAATGCGGGCAATCAGCAGTCAGGTAATGTCCTTTCACGACGATACCTTCCAGAACATCCAGTCGATAAAATCCTTTGACCTTATCTCCCTTTTCAGCGGGAAGATGAGAGATTTGCAGTCAAAGTACAAAAATGTTTATCTC
>JAFRVM010000290.1 GCA_017438505.1 Clostridia bacterium
CAAAATATGCAAAGCGCTGATATTTTCGCAAGGCCGGCGTTTGACCGGGCAGTTGTCTGCTGACGCCTTGAAAACAACAAAGGATAACTGTTCAGCCCGCAGAAACCGGCTCAGAACACTGCCGGGGAGGAATTCATAAAATGAGAAAAACAGTGATCTTGCTGCTTGCGGCAGTCTCGGTCCTTTTTACGGCGTCGGCATCATTTGCAGACTATGTGACCGTATATAAAAGTTCTTTCAGAGAGATCTGTGTTTTGCAGGAATCAGTCCAGGTGAAAGAGATCGGCAGGTATTATCAGGCAACGGTACTGACATACCCCAAACACGGAGACCCCAGAAGATCCTACAACGGGAACCTTGTCCGGGAGATAGCACAGGTAATGGCCTTTGACCCCGTTAGCCCAAAATACAAATATCTGGAAGTGTACTACGATACGACCATCGGGACTAAAAATATCGTAAATAAAGGCTTTCACACGCAGTCTTACCAGTCGGCGGCAAACGACAGGGAATTATACGCCATCTGGAAATATGTTACGGAATACGCCAAAAGCATGAGAAGGTAAAAATCTGTTCCTGTAAATATTAATCTTCGTTACAAGGATAATTTCATTACTGCCTGATTCAAACTCTGCGCGAAAAAAGAGTGTCGCTCAGGGTAAATATTGTTTATCTTATAAAGTGATGTGACAAAAATCTCATTTGATCATCCTCGGTAAGATATTTCTCCCACCTGCCGTATCTTGGATCATGCGAGCATCCGAAGCAGCTGTCGCATTCACACATTTTTGAGAAAGCGCACACCGCGGTAAGCGGTATTCTTTTCTTAAATGTCGGTTGATCAGACACCAATATTTCCGGTCCCATAAAAGCTATTACTCCCATTTTATATAATTTTTACACCTCCTTAACGACGTGCCATTTTGGATGGTCGTCCAAGTTTTGAAAATCGCGAAGCACAGCAATCACTCAATTGGTGTTGTTTTGGCACAATTTTATTATCCGTATGCGACAGGATAAATGTGGTGGCTGACATTCAGAAGAAAATTATTAGCCGTTGTGTCTGGGGGAGAGTAATACAGGAGCAGAGAGGACCGCATGGCTATGCAGTCAGCCCTGTCCCTGAGGTATTCAAATAATCGGCAGAACTAAGAAACGAAGGATCAAAAATGCCGCATTGAAATAAAAAGTGGCCGTGCTTATCAACGAAAGACCAAAAAAAGCACGGAACTCCAAAAGCCCTGTGCCGTTTCGGTGAACGACGAGCCTTTTTTGGAAGGCCGCTCAAACTACAGCTCTTTTTTTATTCCTCACCGATACATCCTGCTTTTTCAAGGATTTCTTTAGCGGTATCTTCATCTGCTAATATCTCGCGCTGACGTACTTTGTCACCAGTGCCTACAATTCCAAGCTGTTCCATCATATCTATGAGCCTTGCTGCGCGTGAAAAGCCTACGTGCAGCCTGCGCTGCAGCGCACTTGCGGATGCGACGCCTGTGGTAAGCACCGTCTCTGTCGCTTCTTTGAGCAGCTCATCGTAATAATTTCCTCCGTTTCTGCCTGACGAACTGCTGGGTTGCCTTAACGATGCGCCTTTGTGGGAAGGCCGTTCAAGCGAAGAAGCAGACCACTGCGCAGACCGGCGTGTTTCGGGTCTGCGCTGCGAGGGTTTGGACGACGAGGTGCTTTCGTCAAAGCCGGCCGCTATTACCGTTATCTGTATAGAGTCCTCCATCTCAGGATCGAATACGTGTCCCCAAATTATGACCGCGTCTTCATCCGCTGCCTCGGTTATTATTTTTATTGCCTCGTCTATGTCATGTATACCGACATTCGCGCCGCCGGTAATATTGAAAAGAATGCCCTTGGCGCCGCTCACCCTGCTGTCCA
>JAFRVM010000291.1 GCA_017438505.1 Clostridia bacterium
CTACTGCACCGAACTTTTTAAGGCCCGTGACAAAAACTGCGTCCGGTGTTTTAACCGTGACGTTGGTTTTGTCGATTTTAAGATTGGAGGTCACCGCTCCCGCTCCTAGATGTGCGCCTGTGCCGAGAATAGAATCGCCGACGTAGTTATAATGCGGAACCTGCGCTCTGTCGAACAAAATGCAGTTTTTCAGCTCGCAGGAATTGCCCACAACCGCGCCTTCTCCCACAATGGCGTTCCCTCTTATAAAGGCGCAGTGGCGAATTTCGGCTCCCCTGCATATAATCGCAGGTCCCGTTATGCTTGCCGTAGAAGCGATTTTTACTTCTTTGTGTATCCATATATTTCCGTCTTTGCAGGTATAATCGTCCATGCACAATTTTTGACCTGTTTCAAGGATAAATTCTCCGATATGCGGCAGAACTTCCCACGGATATGTGTAATTTCCAAAAAGGTCATAGGCAATTGTGCAGTCAAGATTAAGCAGATTTTCGATTTGCAAATACTCAAACATATTCTTCTCCAAAAAATTAATAAAAATTTCTTTAATCCTGAACGGATTTATTGTATAATTGGTGTGTATAAAAAACAAACGGCAAAAATGCCGTTTGTTCTTTATCACTGCTCCTGGTTTTTATTGTCAATACTGTTCTGACGAATTGTTTTTATCTCGTCAAACAGCGTCAGAATTTTTTTATCATGCAGTCTCTTTAATATTATTATGGTCAGAGGCAGCAGGAATATTCCGAGAAATCCGAGCAATTTACCGCCTGTATAAATTGCAAGCAGCATAAATATCGGAAGAATTCCGAAGCTGTCGCCTACAAGCTTTGGCTCGGTAAAGTTACGGGCAATAAATATTATTGCATACAGAATCAGCAGCATCACCGCAGAAACCCAGTGTCCGAGCAGCAGGTTGACTATTGCCCAGGGTATAAGCACCGTGCCGACTCCCAGAACCGGCAGAATATCAACAAGCGATATTGCTGCGGCAAGTATGGGAATATACGGAATATCCATTCCCGCAAACTTTAAGATGGTAAAGCCTATAAGAAGCTCGATGAATGTTATAAGCATAATGGTGGCATATGCCCTGACCATTTTAAAAATAGTGCCGAAGGTTGTGTTTTTGATTTTTATGGCTGTACCGCGGTACTTTGCGGGAATAATATACAAAATAGCTCTTTTGAACTCATCATAGTCCATTGTGAGGAAAAATGTTCCTATAACCGTCATTGCTATGGAAACAAGCAGCGATGCAATCCTTAAAGGCATATTAACAGCCGCAGCGCCTACGCCAGCATCCTTTATCATTGTGGCAAGATCGGAAAAATAGTTTACTATCAGTTCGGAAATCTTACCGAAAAAGTCCTCGGATAGGTTTTCCATGAAATCGACTATCTTTGCTTCCCACTCGTCGGGCAAAAAGGCAATCATTTTACTGAATCGGCCTTCGGTTGCGCTGGAAAGATCATCGGAAACCGTTTTAACAAAACTGGGAATATCCATAATAATGTTATAAACGGTATCAATTATATAATATCCCAGATAAACAACTCCGGCGCCGATAGTCAAAAAGAATATCAGACAGAAAATTACTGCCCAGACTTTTTTGCCGATCTTTGTTTTTCTCGCGCAGAAGCGAATAGGTCTCTGAAGCAGCGCGGCTATAACAAAAGCAAGCAAAAACGGGAACAAAAACGGCAGCGCGTATTTTACAATCAGATAATAAAGAGTAACAAAAATTGCGATGGTTATTATGGGAGTTATAAGCTCCCGCTGTTTACTCTGTCTCATAAAACTACATCCTTATTAAAAATCATTAAGATAAATATATCATTATATTTCCATTTTAGCAACACAAATATATTTATGTAACAAAAAATTAATTTATTTTTTATGTTTAAGGAGTTTTACTATGTCGGAAAAAATCGGTTTTATTGGCGCGGGAAATATGGCAACTGCAATTATTTCCGGAATTCTCTCTAAAAATCTATACTCACCCGAAAATGTATACGCATACGATACCAATCCCGAAGCAGTCAGCAAAATAAGCAAAAAGAATGTCACTGTCTGCTCCGGCATTGATGAGATTCTGGCTTTATGTCCGATAGTTTTTTTAGCTGTAAAGCCGCAGGTCTACCCTACTGTGCTTGGGCAATGCTCAGGCAGCGTTAAAAACAATCTTTTTGTATCCATCGCCGCAGGAATTTCAACAAAATATGTTCAAAGCTTTGTAGGTGAAAACTGTGCCGTTATACGCGCTATGCCCAACACCCCCCTTATGCTCGGATCTGGCGCGACAGCACTGTGCAAAAGCGCAAATACAAGCGACGCGCAATTTGAAAAGGTCGAGGGTATTTTTGCCGCTTCGGGTGTTGTTTGCAGACTGCCCGAGGATAAAATGAACGCGGTTATCAGTGTTAACGGTTCAAGCCCCGCCTATGTTTATCTTTTTGCAAAGGCAGTAATAGAAGGCGCCAAGGATCAGGGAATCGACCCTGAAACAGCCGCAAAGCTGATTATATCCACTCTTCGCGGGAGTGCGGATATGCTTGAAAATTCAGGTTATACCCCTGACGAACTGATTAAAATGGTATCCTCCCCCGGAGGAACCACGCTCAAAGCGCTGGACGTTCTTTACGCAGGTAATTTTGAAACTGTAATAAAAGTTGCCATGAGAGCATGCACCGGACGCGCCGAAGAGCTTGGAAAATAAACGCAAAGGAGTATTTAAATGAAAAAAATAATTTGCCTTTTACTGTCAGTAATACTCGCAACCGGTATGTTAGTCTCCTGCAACAAAAAGACCGATGTTTCTGATTTTACATATGAAGCAAATGAAACAGGAATCACTATAACCAAATATGTCGGCACATCAAAAAAGGTATCTATTCCGGATTATATTGATAATACTCCCGTTACGCAGATTGGCAGCAGGGCCTTTTGTGAAAACGAGAATATAACCTCCGTTCTTATTCCGAATACCGTTGAAATTATCGGTGACAATGCTTTTTACTGCTGTACAAAGCTAAAAACTGTCAATTTCCCCGAAGGCTTAACGGTTATAGGAGAAAGTGCTTTTTCAGGCTGTTATCTTCTCAAAAGTGTTGATTTACCGTCAACCGTCCAAAACATTTACAGCTTCGCTTTTTCCTTCTGCGACTGCTTGGATGCCATAACCGTATCACAGCAAAACCCCAAATTCACTTCTGTTGACGGAGTTCTTTACAACAGCGACGGTTCAGTTCTCTTAATATATCCCGCAGGTAAAAAAGATACATCCTTTAAAATTCCCGAGGGCGTTGTTACCGTTGGAATGAGCGCCTTTTCATACTGCTATAATCTCTCCGAGATAACCGTTTCCTCTACCGTTGAAATTCTCGGTAATTACAGCTTTTACTTTTGCAGATTTCTGACAAACATCAATGTGGGCAGCAATGTCACAGGAATAGGCACCGAAGCATTTGGCTACTGCGAATCGCTTACCGTCACATGCCCTGAGGGCAGCTATGCACACAAATACGCAAAGGAACACGGAATAAAGGTTAACCCCATTGCTCCCGCCGCATAAACCTTTAATTATTATAAATTAATTAAGTGAGGGTAAACATGCATAAAAAAATAATTTCGGTATTAATTGCTTCACTTATTTGTCTCATGGTGCTTTTACCGCTTTCAGGCTGCTCAAATTCCAACGATAAAGATAAATTTAAGTATAGCCTTTCCGACGATGGAGCAACAATTACCGGATACACCGGCAGTTCCTCGGTAATCAGTATTCCTAAAGAACTGGATAATAAGCCTGTTGTAAGTATAGCTCGCACGGCTTTTCAGTATAACGGATCGGTTACAAAAATTAAAATTCCCGAAACGGTTACAGAGATTGCCGACGGTTCATTTACATACTGCGGAAAACTCAAAGCAATCAACGTAAACAAAAAAATACCGCTTACGCAAGTAAAGGCGGAGTACTGTTCAACAAAAAAATGACCGCCCTTATATGCTATCCCGTTGCCAAGGGCTCGGGTTCCTACACCGTTCCCAAAACCGTTAAAAATATCTATCCTTATGCCTTTTCCGGCTGTGAAAAAATAAAAAAAATCACCGTTAAAGGCAGCATATCATCCGTAAACGAATATACCTTCACAGGCTGTGATCATCTCAAAAAAATTAAGCTTCCCGACACCGTCACCGAAATCGGAGATCGCGCCTTTAACGGTTGTGCGTCTATGGGAAAAATCACGATTCCCTCCGGTGTTGTTTCTATCGGAACAGACGCATTTAACGGCTGCGAGTCACTTTCGGGTATAACCATTCCTGCCTCTACCGAATATATCGGCGACAAAGCCTTTCTGGGCTGCAGTTCGCTTGAGAAATTAGAGGTCGACAAGGAAAATAAAAAATACAAGAGCATAAAAGGTGTGCTTTTCAGTTTTGATGAATCACAGCTTATAGTCTTTCCTCCGGCCAAAAAAAGTTCGTCTTACAACGTCCCGCGAAATGTTGTAAGCGTATTGCCCTGTGCCTTTTACGGCTGTACCATGCTTGAAAGTGTAGTTTTCCATGACAGGGTGGTCAGCATAGGCTCCGAGGCCTTCTACGGATGTTCATCCCTTGAGGACATCGTTATTCCCAAAGGTGTTACCGAAATCAAATACGGAACATTTAACGGCTGTACGTCTCTTAATTATATTGAGCTTCCCGAAACTTTATCCACGGTTGAGAGCTGTGCATTTTATAACTGTGAATCGCTTGCCGATTTTGATATTTTTGCTTCTGTAAAAAAGATCGAATCCTATGCCTTTTTCGGATGTAATAACCTTGCCGAGATTACTGTTTCGGAAAATCTTTCGGAGCTTGAAAGCAATGCTTTTTCTAATTGCATCAAACTCAGCGCCATATACGTCAACGACAACAACAAAAATTTTGTTTCTGTGGACGGCGTATTGTTCAGCGCTGACAGAAAATCGCTGTATATCTATCCCGCTGGCAAGGTCGGAACAGAATACTATATCCCCTCCGGCACAGTTGGCATTAATAACTACGCCTTCTCTTACAGCCAGTATTTATATACTGTTGAAATGCCTGATTCTGTTACAAAACTTGGGCAGTATTCTTTTTACAGCAGTGAATCCCTGACAGATGTCAGGCTGGCAAATTACATTACCGAAATTCCCTCTTCTGCTTTTGCTTACTGTAAAAGTCTCACCTCGGTTTATTTGCCGATGTCGCTCAAATCAATCGGCAGCAGCGCGTTTGCCTACTGTTCTGCACTTGTGTCGGTGGAAATTCCGAACAATGTAACCACAATTGAATCAAACGCCTTTGCCTATGATATTAAGCTTGCATCTGCAATTATTCCCCAATCTGTCACCGAGATAGAAACAGGCGCTTTTAACGGCTGTCAGAACCTAATTATAACATGTTCCGAAGGTACCAAGGCATATGAGTACGCAGAGCGGAACAATATCAAGCACCGTTTGTGAGAAGCTGTAATAATTATATAAAATAAAACATAAAATCCTTCTGAAGATAAAACTTTGGGAGGATTTTTTTATGCGCAGTAAAATATTAAGCGCGGAAAAATTTAAAAAACTGAGTCTTTTCTGGCAGGAAAACGCCCATTTATGTGTAAACACGGCATTTTTGATACTGGGAACCGTTTTGGGTTCGGCCATGCTTAGAACGAACACTTCGAGCACTGCGTCAATTTTTGCAATGGCCGAAAAATACACAGGCTCTCTTAAGGAAGCTAATCTCTTTACAATGCTTTGGCAGAATTTTGCAGTCCTTCTGCCCTATATTATAGTTCTTTTCATTCTCGGATTTTGTTCATTTGGTTTTTTTACGGTACAAGCTGTCGCTCTTTTTCGCGGAGTAGGACTCGGCGCTGCGCTGGGGAGTCTTTGTATAAACAATAGCTTTAAGGGAATCGCTTTCGGTTCGCTTGTGCTTATTCCTCCGGCAGTAATTTCATCAGCCGCTTTTATTGTAGGATGCACAGCCGCATGCAGGCTGTCACTGCTTCAGGCAAAGCTATTTAAAAGAGGGACGCGCTGCCTTTCCATGCGTTTGCAGCTAATTGACTACTGCCGCCTTTTTTCAAAACTTCTTGCTGCGGTCGCTGCTTCGGCGCTGCTCGGAACTGTTTTGAGTGTTTTATGGAGTTACATATTTGAGTTTTAAACTGAAAAACGCGGTTTATTTACATTTTTCAAAATTATCCGACTTTACCTGTTGACATCCGGAAAAAGTTGTATTAGAATAATGTTAGCATATGCTAACTCATTTGTTGGAGGATGTAGATATGACCAAGAGCGTAAACGATATGAAAATCGGA
>JAFRVM010000292.1 GCA_017438505.1 Clostridia bacterium
GCCGCTGGGATTTTTTGACGGATGGCCGGGAAAATGCGTTATGACCTGCATAGATAACCCTGCATTCACCGTTGCTTCCACCCCGGATGACAGGCTGTTCATTTCGGGCGCGGTCTCCTCCGCTTTTGACGAAAACGGCAAAATAAAGGGCATTCTGCCTGCCGGCGCTCTTGCGAAAAAGCGTTTTGATATGCTTAAAGGTATGGCCTGCGAGCTTTTCCCAAGACTTCCCCTTGAATTTGAGTACGAATTTTTCTCCTGTCACACCTCAACCTTTGCGGGAATGCCGGTGATAGACAGCCACCCGGGACATCAAAACTGCTGCTTCGCGGTAAGCGGCGGGGCGACATCGGCACTTGCAGGAACCACTGCCGCTTCGGTTCTGTGGGGAATATGCAGCGGCGCAAGGACAGGCTCGCCATATGCAATGAGAAGAAATTAACCCTCCTCTTTTTTTGACAACTTTATTTTCCGCGCCGTGCTATTATTTATTCGGTGAGTGCGGTGCGGACTATATATGCTGATATACTTATTTGCGTCAATCTTTTTGTCAATTACTTTTTACTGCTTGCCGTAGCAGGGGTTATCAAGACCGACTTCTCACGAAAAAGGCTTGTTCTCGGCTCGGCGGTGGGAGCGGTCTGCTCTTTATCCATACTTCTTAACCTCTCTCCTTTTCTGCTTTTGCTTGTGCGGGCGGCAATTTCCTCTGCAATAATACTCTGTGCGTTCGGGTTTAAAACCCCCGCGCTGTTTTTGCGCAGACTGGGACTATTTTACATTGTCACTTTTGCCTTTGCAGGAATAATGCTCTTTCTTTTTTCCGCCTTTAAAATCGGAGGGACGGTCAGAAACTCGGTTGTATACATTAATATTTCGCCTGTTGTGCTGATAGGAGTCACGGTGGGCTGCTATCTTTTGCTGTGCCTGCTGTCGCGGTTAATAAAGACGGGCGATTTTAATAAAAACTCAAGCTGCGCTGTCGAAATAACCGTTGAAGGCAGGAGCAAAACCGTGGATGTTATGTGCGACAGCGGAAATCTTTTGACCGAGATATTTTCCGGCTATCCGGTTATCATTTTGAACGAAGAATGCCTGCCGGGTCTGCTAAGCGATAACGCCGTTTCCTTTTTCACCGGAGAGAGTGATGTTCCGCCGCAGGATTTTGCGGCAAGGGTGCGCATGATTCCCTGCGGTACGGTGAAGGGCAGCACGGTACTTCCGGCTTTTCGTCCCGACAGCGTTACGGTCAAATCGTCCGGCGGCAGCCGCACGACCTCAAAAATCTACGCCGCGGTCTGCAAAAACACTATTTCCGGCGGGCAGTATCTCGGCGTAATAAACCCCGACTCCATTCTTTAAATAAAACAGGAGAGAAAGATATGAAAAAAATTTCAAGCGGTGAAATTCTGCTGGGACTTTTATTAAAACTTAAAATCGTTCCCGAGATTCACTACATAAACGGGCCGGAAACCCTTCCCCCTCCCTTTTCACCTCAGGAGGAGCAGGAAATTCTCGCAAGGCTCTCCGAGGGTGACGCCGAAGCACGCCAGCTGCTTATATCCCACAATCTGCGTCTGGTGGTATATATCGCGCGAAAATTCGAGTCCTGCGGCGCGGGTGTGGAGGATTTGATATCAATAGGAACAATAGGTCTGATAAAGGCGGTAAACACCTTTGATCCCGGCAAGAACATCAAGCTTGCCACATACGCCTCACGCTGCATCGAAAATGAAATACTTATGTTTATCCGCAAAACTTCGTCGCAAAAAAATGAGTCCTCAATAAACGAGCCGCTGAACGTCGATTGGGACGGCAACGAGCTGTTACTTTCCGACGTTCTTGGCAGCGATCCCGATATTATCGACCGCGACATAGAATATGAGGCGGAATGCGGAATACTGCGCGACGCGGTGGAGCGCCTTTCGCCCCGTGAGAAAAATCTTATGGAGATGCGCTTCGGGCTTTTCGGCAAAAGGGAGCACACCCAAAAAGAGGTCGCCGACGCCATGGGCATATCGCAGTCATACATATCACGCCTTGAAAAGAGAATAATTGACCGCCTGCGCAAGGAGCTTGAGCGGGTGTCGTAGTTTTGACATACAAAAAGGGAGATGACTTTTGTCATCTCCCTTTAAATTTAAACAGTGGTTATCCTTCGGGATTTTCGGCCTTGGTGGTGGTTGTTGTGGTTTTTGTTGTAGTAGTTGTGGTCTTGCCGGTAGTCTTGGATGTAGACTTTGTAGTGGTTGTGGTCTTGCTGGTGGAGGAAGAACCCGAATCGCCGTCGTAAACAATAGCGTTAAGAGGTCTGTAAACGCTCTTTGCTTCCTTGACCTTTTCAACAACCTCACCGTTTTTGCAGATATAGCGGTAGGTCTGAACGGTCATGCCGTTTGCACCGTGAGAGTTGGACTTGGAACCGTCCTTGGGCTTATGAATGGTCTCATACTTGGTATAGTTGTAGACCTCATTCTTAATATAGGCGGTGTATCCGTCCTCTGTACCGTAAATCTTACATGTAATTGTACCGTTGTGGCACTCAAAAACTATCTTAATCGGATATTCCTTGCTGTTTTTGAACTTGTAATCGCAGGAGCCCCAGGAAACGGTGGCATCTGTGCCGGCCATCTTCCAGTAGCTTACGGTGTACATGTGGTTTTTGCGTTCTACTATTTCAAGGTTTGCATAAAGACATGCGCCGTAGAGAGTTGTGGAGGTCTGGCAGATGCCTCCGCCGAAGTCTTCGTCAAGACCCTCGCCGGTATATACGCCGGCCTTTTTAAATCCGCGCGCCGCGGTTCTCTTGCCGACAGTTGAGTTGAAAGAGAACACCTCACCGGGCTGCAGAACGGTGCCGTTTATGTACTGTGCGGCAAGCTCAAGGTTGTTGCTGCGGTTTTTGTTGCCGGCATTGTACTTTGTGGACATTGTGGAAAGAAGGTCGGGACATGTGGGTGCCTTGAGCTTTTTAACCGTAACGTCGGGGTATGTAAGGTCAAGCTTGATATCCCAGTGATCTGCGGGGTTCTGTACCTGAACTGTAGCGGCCGCAAGGTCAAAGTCCTTGCCGATAACCTCGTCAATATAAGTAACCGCGCCCTTGTCGCTTACGGTATACGAGGCGTCAACAGGCTCGCAGGCAACCTCGCGGTAAATCTTTTCCATATCTACATCGGGAGCTTTGAGAACACCCAGCGCGACAGCC
>JAFRVM010000293.1 GCA_017438505.1 Clostridia bacterium
CAGCCGAGCGAACCGCCCTGAACATAGGGATGTTCGGGAGCCATTGTGATGAGGAAGTCGCTGCCGTAGTGAGCTACATAATAATGAAGAATGTAGTTGAGGTTAACCTGAATGGGTGAGCTTAAATTTGTAAGGCTGTCCGAGCCGGAGATGGTGATGGACGAGCCCTCGAGGTCAACGTCAAATCCGTCAAATCCGTACTGGTCGATAATAGCCATTGATGTGGAAAGGAAGGTATCTCTTGCGGCTGTGGAGCCGAGACCTATCGAACCGTTCTGTCCGCCGAGGGAGATGACGACCTTTTTGCCTTTTGACTGAAGGGTCTGGATATCAGCCTTCATCTGGGCAACGCCGTTGGAGGGGTAAACGTCGGTGTCGGGAGCGAATTTCGCTGTGCAGCGGTCGCCCTCGGTCTCCATAAAGGATACGTTTATAACGTCCCAGTCGTTATGGACATTTGCTAGCTTGGTGGTGGTGGAGCCGTTGTTGAAGTTGTGCCAGTAGCCTACGATGAGTGTAGTGGGCAACCCCGAAACGGCAGCGGAGGAGGACATGGATACGCTCCAGGTCATGCACCCCGCGAGCATAAGAACGCAAAGAGCCAAAGCTAAAGTCTTTTTAAGCATTTTCATTTAAAAACCTCCCAAATATTTATTTAGTTATGTTAATTATATCATAGTATATGGTTAAAAGCAATGCATTTAAGTTACAAATTAGTTTGTTTTTGTTATTAATGTTGCATAAAAATTTTAGCACAGAAGAAAATGCCCGAAAATTTATTTTAATAAAATGCAAAAAAGAGTATTGACAAAGGACGAAAAATGTTGTATAGTATATAAGCGTTCAAAATTCGCTGGTGTAGCTCAGTTGGTAGAGCAGCTGATTTGTAATCAGCAGGTCGGGGGTTCAAGTCCGTCCACCAGCTCCACAAATTTTAATAGGGGAGAGTTCCCGAGTGGCCAAAGGGGGCAGACTGTAAATCTGTTGTCAGTGACTTCGGTGGTTCGAATCCACCCTCTCCCACCATATGAAACACCCTTTGCAATCTGAACCCCCATGGTTTGGATTGCAAAGGGTGTTTTTTTATTTTTATTGATTTTATGCGGGTTTTCGGGTTTTTGAAATTAGACTTCAAATTGGACAGGAAAATCAAAAAAGCACAAAATCAGAACTGATAATTTAAAATATTTACAATCCGAACCCCTGTGTCTGATCTGATTACGCGTCAAAAGCGGCTTGTTTATCCCAAAAATCCAATTCCTTCCTTAGCGGTGTCTTGTATTTGTTCTTAGCATGTGGGCGCTGTTCGTTATAGAAAACAACATATTTATCTACTGCCGTTCTGAATTCTTTTTCAGAGCGGTATTTTGTTCGGTACAGTTCCTCGCGCTTCAGGTTGGAGAAAAAGGTCTCCATCACAGAATTGTCGTAAGGAATATGCGCTCTTGAAAACGATTGCGTAATGCCGAGAGAAAGTAAGAGTGCGCGGAAAGTTTTGGACTGGTAATTTGAACCACGGTCGGTATGAAAGGTGAGCGGCTCAGTCGGGCAGCGTTCTTTATACGCCATTTGAAATGTGCTTCGAACAAGTTGTGTGCTGTTTGCTTTGCCTATGTGATATCCTACCACCATTCGAGAAAATAAATCGAGAATCATACAGATGTAGTAGTTTTTGTTGTTGAAACGGAAGCAGGTCACATCACTTACCCACACTTCATTGGGGCGTGTGGTAGTAAATTGTTGATTCAGATAGTTTTTGAAGCGTCGCTGCTCCTTATCGTAATAGTCTTTGGCACCTTGCCGAATGCTGAGAAGTCCCATGTCGTGCATCAGCTCTGACACCATCGCTTTTGAGGCGCGTATTCCGCTCTCTTTCATGACGGAGCAGATCTTTTCTGCACCGAATATCTGATGGCTTTCATCAAATATACGTTGGATTTCAATTCGAAGTTCCTCGCGGCGCTTGGCGTACCAGGTGTGCGTCCGTTTATTTCTGTAAATGTAGTTGTAATATGTTCCTCTCGGAACATCCAAGGCCTCACAAAGCATGTGCACGCTATACTGACCGTGTAATGCTTCCAGTGCGGGCAGTTTGATTTCAAGAGGATCGTTGACGGTGCAGCCGCATTTTTTCATGATTTCAATAATGCCTTGCAGCCTTTCGACCTTGTTTTCAAGATTGCGATAGTTTTTTATAGAAATTGCATTCTTGATAGAATTCCCGTCATTTGTTTTCTTTATCCAAGCGTATATGGTGCTGCGTGGAATACCCGTGGACAACACAAGCTCAGCAACAGTTTCTCCGCTGTTATAGCGATTTGTAACGTTGGATTTCTCACTTTCAGTGTATTTTTGATTCATGCTATCAACTCCTTTGAGAAGATTGTAGCATAAATCTTACAACAAATAACAGGTCAAAATGTTTTTAAGTCTTTGTCTAAATCACAATAGAAAAAAGTTGATTGTATTGCTCTTTCATTGAGTGACGACTGCTGCCTAAAATAAGTAAAACCCAAGGAATAAAGCAGAAAAAAAGAACTTCCGCGGCTAATACGGAAGTTCCTTTCGTTTTATCTTCACCCCATCCACAGAGTGCTTCCACACGTTTATTATAGCTGAAAGTAGTTCACAATTTGTTGTAATGTGTCGAAAGGTGAATGTATTTTTAGTTTTGATATACTTGTAGGAGTTTTATTGTGTTTGACTTCCAGAAGAAATTATAAGGTTTTGATTTCTTTATCAATGCAGGTATCGTTGCATTTGCCTGACAGCGTAAAGGATGTTTATATAACCTGTTGATTTTTGCAAAAATATAGGTTATAATATAGCTAATATTTTTTTTATGAGGTGCTGATATGACAGATACGGCTGAGCGTATTCGACAGATTGAAGAAGAACTCGCAGCTTTGCCGACGGGTTATATTTCAAAGAAAAATATCGGCGGCAAGGAACGCTGCTATCTGCAATGGATGGAAAACGGCAAGCTGAAAAGCAAATATATCAAGGCCTCAGAATTTGAAAAAATCTTAGCACAGGTGGAAACACGCAAACGCCTGCAGGCAGAACTTAAACAATTAAAAGAAACGCCAGAGGGCATTCGAGATGAAAAACTCAAACGAAAGGCGGTGAGAAATATGATATACATTACCGGTACTCTTATGTCTGAAGACAGAGCGGTCGCCGAGGTCAAGAACGGCGAAATAACAGAATGTGATGAGTCACTTCTGCCGCTGTATCTTAAACGGACAAGAAATGTGGAAGGCTGGCTTGCTTCCCGTGCTATTGATGCGCACCGCACCAACTCGAGACTTTTAAAAAAGGCTCTGCGACTTCGTACAGCAGATGATGCTCAAATCGCGCTGGCAGTCAACGCCGCCACTGTGACGGATCGCTATTGGTTTCGTCCGGAAGGCTCAACCGCAGTGTACAAGGACATTCGTTTCAAGGAAAACTACTTTGACAGTCTCGCCCTGCGCGGCGACCCGGACGGGTTTTCCCATAAGCCGTCCCGAACTCCTGAACTGACCAACACCGGAAGCTACGAAAAATGCTGGCGGCTGATTGACGGCGTCTGGTGGATGTATAAAAACGAGAATCAAAACGAAATGTTCTCGGAACTTTTCATCTGCAACCTCGGCGAAAAGCTGGGACTTGATATGGCGCACTATGAGCTGGACGGAGAATTTATTCGTTCGGGCAACTTTACGGACGGAACGGAGTACAACTTTGAACCGATCTCTGCCATTATGGATGAAAATGACGATTACAGCGACTGCTTTAATTCCATCTATGAGATCTCTTCGGAACTTGCCGAACAGTATCTGCGGATTATATGGCTGGATACAGTTTGCTATAATATGGATAGGCACACCGAGAACTTCGGATTCCTTAGAGATGTTCACAGCGGCAAAATAATTTCGATGGCTCCCAATTACGATAATAACATTGCACTGATTTCCCGCGGATACCCGAACAGCACAAGCCGTGAAAATGACGGATTGGTTAGATTCTTTCGTGACTTTCTTCGGGACAACCCAACTGCAGGGAAAATGTTTCAAAGCATGACGCTGCCGGAAATCACGGAGAATATGATTGATGAATGCTTTTCGGAAATTCCTATAGATGTTGACCGCAAGTTTATAAAAGAGTTTATATTAAACGGGCAATCGATTGTGCAGAGGATTATAGAGGAAGACATATCCGAGGACGAAGATGGGGAAGAGGCGTTTGGTATAATGTTAACGGAGTAGTAGGTTTCACACCGCCATTAATCGAATTTGCAACGTTCTGTACGCGTGATAAAATCACACAAAACGCAAATAATAAAAATAATATATAGGCATAAAAATAAGTGTAAATAATTCCTATATCTATTTTCTGCTTGTAAATTCAAAAATGCTAAATCTTTACCTCATTTCAGGCGTGATTTTTTAACTCAAACAGTTGAGTATTTTGAAATAATTTTGTACAGTGAATGAGCTTAGAAAAAATCCATATAAATTAAATAAGGCAGAAAAAATTATAGAAAATTATAAAAAAGTATTGCAAAACGCAGAACTATGTGTTATAATCAAAATGTAAATAGAGGATGTTTCTTTGTGTATATTATATGAGAAAAGACTGATCCAAAGCTGAATTTCTCAGATTGGATTTATGCTCATTTTAACAGAAAAAAGTTTAAAAAATACACATTTTACTATGTTGTATGGTTGAAAACTATAGGTAAAATCAGCAGGCGTATCTTTTTGGTATAATACTCACAACAACGAAACCTCTTTTGTCTACCAAGGCAGAAGAGGTTTTTTGTTGTGAAAGATTGCATTCTTCTTACTATATTGCTATAATCGACAAAACAAGCAAGTAATAATGGAGACTAACAATGGTTTTAGAACTCGAATTCTTCTTTTATGGAGAGTCCCGCTTTTTGAATGGAAAGAGAATTTCATACGGAGAATTAGTGAGGCAAATTCAATTTGTGGAAGGGATTTACGATAGAGAGCATGATAACTTCCTGGAATTGATGTGTCGATGTTTTGACTGGAATGAGATTAAGACTTATGCAGAGTTGCCGGATTATACATATGATAGAGATACTGAAAAATTAATTAGACACTCAAAATAAGAAACAGCGTGTTTTTTAGGCGTTCTTTTTATGGCTTGGCGCTCTTTTACGCGCTCTTACACATAAAGAGAATACAAAAAAGATATTCTCGCAAAGGGCGTTTTTCAAGGTTACGATTCCGTAGATGTAAAACGGCTTTTTTGCATTGATTGTTGTTTTTTCAGATATGGCGATGCCGGAGATGTCAAAACTGACACCTTCTCAATTTGATGAAAGTATAAAAAGAAAAGGATTGCAGTTTTTTTTTTAGACTGCAATCCTTTTTTAAATTAAACAAAAATGTTGTTTACTGCTGTTCAACAAGGAAAATGGTTATACCGCTTACGGTTTCCTTGGTGTCGGGATCGAGAAATACAAGAACACTGCTGTTGGAGGTCTGATAGGTCAGAGAATAATCGTCATCAGGGATGGGGTAGTTGGAGGGCTGACCGAGAGCGGCAATAGCGTCTGCCTGAGAAGTTCCGAGTTTAACCTTGCCCATAAGAGCGGCTTCGCTTGTTGCGCCGTCCATGGAACTTACCTCGATATTGCTGATGAGTCCCTTGACATTCTCGGTAACGGTGATTCCGTTATAGAAGTGCATTGTGTCCTTGTAAGCGTCGCCTCCGTCGCAGGGAAGGATAACCTCATCGGGCTGGGTTGTCTGACCGAGAGCGTCTTTAACGTCTGCGAAAGGTGTGCCTGCATAGAGTTTTACGCCGTTAAATTCGATGTACATTGCGTCGGCAGCGGGAGTGTTGTCGACGGAGGGCTGAGATTCAGCGGGAGTCTTTTTGCCGCCGCAGCCGACCATAAGTACGGCCAGGAGTAATGCTACACAGATAACAAGTAGGTTCTTTTTCATTTTTGTGATCTCCTTTTGATTTTTTAGTTTTTTGTTTTTTCTTTTTATTTATTTCAGGTGCAAAGGCACTTAAAATACTACTGCGTTACAGGGGTATGCGGTGTTTCCGGCAATAACGGTAAGCTGATATGTGCCGGAAAGCCCGAAGTCTTTTGAAATATATGCCGAGAAGCCCTTTGTGCCCGCTTCTTCAATCAGTTTGCTCTCAAATACCGGGAAGGCTTCAAGTGCGGTATCCTTTCCGTTCTGCGAAAGGAGCAGATATACTCTGCCGTTGCCGACATCGGCATTCTCGGGAAGCTTTCCGTAAATGTGGAAACCGTAGCCTTCGGATTTACTTACAGCCCCGAGTGTCTCGCCGGAGGTTTTGTCCTTAGCGGTTATACCCTGGCGCACAGGAGCAAAGGCGAAGGGAGCAGTCTCGATAACACGGTTAAGGTTGCGCTCGGCAATCTCATATACAACGTCGGTGCCGGAGGGCAGATTGTTAACTTCCGGGTGGTTAACTCTGCGGAAGGTGGCTGTCTCAAAGCAATCTATCATCCAGGGCAGCAGTGCGCGTCCGAAGGAGTCGCGCGCCATATACAGGTTGCTGCCGTCGTGCAGGTCTTTATTTTTGGTGGAGAAGTTGTCGTCGCGTTCCTCACGGTCGCTCATAAAGATTTCAAGCTGAGCCTGCGTATTGCCTACGCCCTGGGGGCGTGTGAATGTAAAACCGCTGTGTTTTACATCGTAAATTATCTGGTCATCCATAACGCCGCCCGCGGGAAGAAGGAGTTTATCAAGGTCTCCGCGCCAGGTTTTTTCGGTGGTACTTTTTGCGTTATCGAAGGTGTCGTGTGCTCTGCCGAGGCTTTCCGTAATTGCGTTGTAGCCGTAAAGCGCACCGCGGTAGTTCCAGTGGGAGTCGCGGCGGTGATAAACGCCCTCGTCCCTGTGAGAAGACAGAACCGCCAGCATATCGGTGTAATTTACTTTGTATTCTGGCAGTGCAGCCAAAATACGGGTAAGATTGCTCTGCTGCGCCTTGCGGTACTGAAAGGGCATATAATCGGAGTAAACCGATGATTTGTTAGGCATGGCGACAAATGTAAACCTGCCGCCGTTTGCAGTTACCTGCTCCTGAATAAGCGACAGTGTTACGGCAACGGATTTTATCTGCTCGTCGGTCATAGCGTTTGTACCCATATAATCGGCCGCTTCGCTTGCAAAGAACAGCCAGCCATCTTTGCCCACTATTACATTTGAGGTCTGACCCTTTAAAAGCTCGCCTTTAACCGAGTTGGAAGCTGTGAGCAGCTGCGCTCTGAGCGGCAGGTGGTCGTTTACCCACGATTCAAACTGGTCGGAAAACTGAAGATTTAAGCGGCCTTCGGCAATATAGCTCGGAAACTCCGCCAGAGAGCGTTTTTCAAGTGACGCATCATTTTTAAAGAAGGGCATAAAAGCCATCGGCAGGCAAAGAAACAGGAAAAAGAGTACGATGTAAATTGATTTTAATGTTTTTTTCATTGTTCTGTCGCCTCCCTCTTAAAATCTGAAATAGATAAACGGGTTGTAGCTGCTGGATACAAGCGAGAGTACCGAAAGGGCAAACAGTACCAGCGAACCGGCGTATGCAAGTATATTGTATGCCGCAATACTTCCAGATTCTTTGGCCCTTTGTCTCAAAACCTTGAATACAGGCGTCGAGAGCAGCAGCGCAAAAGCTAAAACAATAAATGTAAGCGGGGAGAAGAGAGAGATAATTTCGGAGTTTGTCGCCGTGATTCCCGAAGCAGGGGAGAACATGGCTTTAACTACCGAGAAACCCTGAGAGAGGTTATCGGCACGGAAGAATACAAAGCCGATGATTACAACCAAAAGTGTGTATACATGCCCGATGGGCTTAAACCACTTTTTCTTTGTAGGTACAATCTGATAGGTCTCAAGCATCTGCCAAAGTCCGTGCCACAAGCCCCACAGAATAAATGTAAAGCTTGCGCCGTGCCACAGACCGGTAAGGAAAAATACGATCCACTTGTTGAGTGTTGTGCGGGCTTTGCCCTTGCGGTTTCCGCCAAGGGGTATGTAAACATACTCCTTAAACCATGTGGAAAGGGAGATATGCCAGCGTCTCCAGAACTCCTGAATACTGCCCGAAATAAACGGATAGTTGAAGTTTTCCAAAAAGTCAAAGCCGAATATACAGCCGAGACCGATCGCCATATCACTGTAACCGCAGAAGTCGAAGAAGATCTGCAATGTGTAGCATACAGCGCCTATCCACGCCGTGCCGGTGGAGAGGGAAGAGCCGTCAACAGAAAATACCTTATCGGCTATAAGACCCATCTGGTTTGCTATAAGCACCTTTTTTGCAAGTCCGAACAGAAAACGGCATACGCCGCGGCTTATGCGGTCGGAAGTAAACTCGCGCCTGTCTATCTGCGCCGCAATATCGGAATAGCGCACAATAGGACCGGCAATTAGCTGCGGGAAGAAGGAAATGTATAAAAGAACCGAAAACAGATTTTTCTGTACGTTGCTCTTGTTGCGGTAAACGTCGATAACGTAGCTCAGACCCTGGAAGGTAAAGAAGGATATGCCTATCGGAAGTCTGATTTGCGGTACGGGAATTGAAAGCCTGAAAAGACCGTTTATTATCTCGGTAAAAAAGCCGGTGTATTTGTATACCGCAAGCATCCCGATATTAAGAAGAACAGCCAGAAGTACAGCCGTTTTATCCCATTTTTTTCCCGATGCGCCCAGACCGAAGATGTAGTTGAGCACAATGGAAATAAGCATGATGATAACCGCTACCGGCTCGCCGAATGCGTAGAAAACAAGACTTGCCGCCGCAAGAATAAGGTTGCGGGCGGTGTGGTTGCGAATCAGTGCATACAGCAGAAAAGTGATGGGGAAGAACAAAAACAGAAATGTCAGTGAACTGAAAGTCATAGTGCGGTTATTCCTTTCGATGTTTTTCCGTTTGATGAAGAAGAAAAGGGATATGCTTTGTCGTTTGATATTATTTTAACATATATTCTGCGAATATTCAACTGTAATTATGTTTAATGCGCTCCAAATATTTAAGATATATTGCACAAACTTTTGGTCAAATAGCTGTGCAAAACGCCCAAATGCGGTCGGCCTGATTTTATGCGGTTTCACTTTTTTTAAATCTTGAAAAAAGTGTCAGATAGGTGTTAGAAAGCTCACCTCTTTGAAGACACGAGTATGACGTTTATCCTGACATCAAGGCCAGGGACGGTACAAATTTCGTGGCAGGCGAAATCCTCCAGTTATACAAGGGCGATGAGTGCACCGTCTATCAGCAGTCTGACCAAGGTTATCATTTCGTTGGGTGGTACCATGTGAATATCGCATGGGCGCCGGGCGAAGACCTTGCCTACGAGGGCGACGTCATTTCTACCGATCCGACCTTCACCTATCGACCCGGCAAAACGGTTGTTCTCGGAGATACCGAACCGCTGCGCTATGTTTGCGCAGTGTTTGAAAAGAACGCTGTCGAGACCTGCACGTTTTCTTTTGCTCCCGGTACAGGTACGTGCAGTATGGCGTCTGTTACCGTTAATGTCGGCGAAAACTACACTCTTCCCGCCTGCACATTTACACATACAGATTTCTTGCGCCGTCTGAGGAGACTATGCGGCTGAGGTCGACTTTACGAAGCAGGAAGCCGGCGGCAAATACTTCTGCTCTATCTGCGGCTATGTTTATGATCTTGAAGAGCATGACGGCGTGGCGTTTGAAGAACTGTCCGACGATTGTAAATGTCACCGCTGCAAGCAGCCAAAGGATAAATTCAATAAGGCGTAACTAGGAGAGACTCAGATGTTTGATACAGTGGAGTCTCATAAAAGCTGAAGAAATCTCCGGGGACGGGGACGAAGGGGAAACATTCAACTTGACAGTGTAATGAATACAAAGTTTAGGGATACACCTAAATTTATCCTTTTCGTGGGTTCGAATCCATCTATCAAAAAACGCAGATCCATCTTTTTCATATCCTCTTGCCATAAAGAGAATACAAAAAAGATTTTCTCCCAAAAAACCCCGATTTCATTGGGGTTTTTTGCTGTCCAAAGGACATTTTTCAAGGTTACGATTCCGTAGATATTTTTCCTTTTATATAGATTCGAACTACGGTAAAAACAAAATACAGACCAAAAACGGCAGGTAGTTTTTAAAAAATACCTGCCGTTTTTTATTTTCCTAAGAGGGATTTTTGTTTTTATACGGTCACAAGTTTTTTTCAGCACCTGAGCGTCAATGGGCGTGCCTGCGGCATAATCAAGGTAAATCATTTTGTCCTCCCTAAACTTACGAGGTCTTTTACTACCTCGCCCGCGATAATAAGTCCCGCAACCGAGGGGACAAAAGCGACCGAGCCCGGGATATCCCTGCGCTCGGTGCATTTTCTGGCAGTACCCGGAGGGCATATACAGTGCATTCTGCAGCTTATGGACATATCCTCAAGCGGACGGATGGGAACTTCTTTTGAGTAGACCACCTTAAGGGATTTTATTCCCCTTTTTCGGCATTCACGACGCATAACTCTTGCCAGCGGACAGATTGAGGTGTCATATATGTCGGCAACCTCAAAAGCAGTCGGGTCCATTTTGTTTCCCGCTCCCATACAGCTTATTATCGGCGTGCCTGCGGCCTTTGCCTGAGTTATAAGCTCCAGCTTGCCCGTGACCGTGTCAATGGCGTCTATTATATAGTCGTACTGCGAGAAATCAAACTGCGAGGCGGTATCGGGCATATAAAAGGTCTTGTATTTTTTGACGGTGCAGTCGGGATTGATTTCGACTATTCTCTCCTCGGCGACATCGACCTTATACTGTCCCACTGTCTTGCGGGTGGCAAAAAGCTGTCTGTTTAAATTTGTCAGGCAAACCCTGTCGTCGTCGATAAGGTCAAGCGCGCCGACTCCGCTGCGCGCAAGGGCTTCGACCGCGTAACCTCCCACGCCGCCTATTCCGAAAACCGCCACGCGCGAGCCGAGCAGAGTGTTTATCCCGTCAGGGCCTACAAGTAATTGTGTTCTTGAAAATTGATTAAGCATATCATCGCCTCGCTGTTAAATATGAGTATCGTTATCGGTAATTGTACCGCCGCCCAGCACGGTATCGCCGTCATACAAAACGACCGCCTGACTCGCCGTGATGGCACGCCGCGACCGAGCTGTCGACCCCTCCGCTCATGGCAATA